>JABJMI010000234.1 GCA_018659505.1 Planctomicrobium sp. | reverse complement strand
TTTTGGAAATTCTGTAACCAGATTGTGAACAAGTTCATCTCAAGCAGATGATTCATCACGAACACGAAGACCAGACCTGTCAGTAATCCACTTACGGTCGGCTTCCAACCAATCTTAAACTTCACTTGGTAGTAAAGCATCTGCAAGAAGAGGACGACTCCGATTGTCACAAACGCTAAACTTAGCGAAGCACAACAGGTAAACAGAATTGCCGTTAAGCTGCCGTAGAAGTAGCTGTTTCTCTCCAGTGCCTTCAGCCACAAGAGCTGCAAGAACATCGCCAGGCAGGGAAAGCTGGCGTCTGATTTCGGTAGAAAGATTAAAACCGCCGGGACAAAGAGCCAGTAAGTCGCGATGAATCTTGCAGTCTCTTTAGATGCAAGTCGAGTCGCCAGAAAGTACAAAGGGACGACAGTTAGAACCGCCAGGAAATGACTGATGACAATTGAAAGCCAAAGCGCTGCCGCAACGGGCTCGGTGAATTCTTTTCCCGAGAGCAACTGCTGCTGTTGGATGAAATTAATCGCTGATGAGACTGACTTAGGTTGAGAACTCATTAAGAGTTTTGTCAGTGCGGGCGAGCGTTCACAGAGTTCAATGAGTAATCGATACGAAGCCGTGAGCCCCGGAGGATGTGTCCCGATGTGCAAATAGTTATCAGGATCGGCTTTGTCGCTGATGCCTTCTTCATACTCATGCAGGAATTGAGAAAGGTCTTCAGCTTCGTAGAGAGCCTGATGGAAGTAGCCCGAAGTTCGCGGATAGAAGATCACAAAAACAGACCGTCCCATCCCGCCACCAGCAGGTGATGCGGAAATGACAGCTACCGACCAACAGAGTCCTAGAAACACTAGACCAGTCAACCACCAACCAGTTCTCACCGGTCGCTCGCGATGGCTGTTATGCCATGCGGCATATCCAACTAGCAGGAGACCTGTGATAATCGCTGGCAAGCAATCAATTAGCGAAGGCAATTTTTCAGAAACCCGTGACCACACCCATTCGTCACGCACACCTAAAGGGAGCCTGCTAAACCATAAAAGCCATATCTGCGAGATGGCTCCCACGATGATCAGAGTCAAGTAGGTCAGGCCTTGCCTGACGTTTGTGTGCATTGATTTAAGAGTTGAACTGAGTCACGTCTTGTCAGGCGGGAGCCTGACCTACGGTTTACGGCTTCAATCTAAAAGTGCGATGACGAGACCGCTGCGGACCTTGGGATCGAACCAGGTCGACTTCGGTGGCATAAATCGGTTTTGGTCACAAACATCGACGAACTGTTCCATTGTGACAGGCGCGAGTGAAATTGCCAAATCGAAGTCGCCGCTATTCACTCGTTGTTCGAGATACTCTGCCGTTTTATTTCCACCAACATAGTTGATCCGTTTATCACGGGCATCCGACATGCCGAGGATCTTGTCGATGATGTGTCGCTGCACGATATCGGCATCGATTGACTCTGCGCCATTCGCAGGATCGTAAGAACCTGCTTTAGGAGAAAGCTCGTACCAGTTCGAGTCAAGATAGACTCCCAATTTGTGAATGGAATCAGGTCGGTAACTGGCTGTAACTGTCAATGGAGTGACATCGAAGTTTTCTGCAAGTTGCTCCAGAAAATTTTCATTTGTCACACCATTCAATGGCAACAATCGATTGTATGGTTCCAACCCTAAGCGTTCGGTCGGGAAGAAGACTGTCAAGAAGTGATCTTTCCCAAGCGCAGCGGCTGCGGCACTTCGATGATTACCGTCTGCGACATAAGCAGCCGGTTCCGCAGCGAGTAAATCAATAAATGTTTGCTGATCATCATTTGAAGTGACAAGCCAGACGCGATGAATATTTCCCGCTTCATCAGTCGCTTCAAAATCAGCAGAGCCAGCAGTCGTCGTCGCGACCAAAGCTTTTTGTAAATCACCTGCCGAATCTTTGACTGCGAGGTTCACAGTCCCAATGTACGAACTGGTCGCGTTAATCAGCTTCGCTCTTCCCTCGGCTTTCTCAGGGCGAATGCCTTCATTCCGAATAATGCTTCCATCGGGGACTTTCTCGGTGCGGATTTCATTACTCGCAGCGAATCCGCCAATTCCAATCTGCGGATGTTGCGTTCGTTTAGGGGAAGTAATCTCATAGACCCACAGCAATCCTTCAATTTCTTTCGTCAGCGGACTCCCGACCAAGTCTTGCATTTGCTCACCAGAGTGTGCCAGTGCCGCGTCGCCCCCTTCTTCAACCGCTTGAGAGAGATCGTCAACATGGCAATGAGCCATCGTAATTCGTAGTACGTTCTCTGGCTTCTGCTGAAGAAGATCCCAGACTTCTTTATCGCTTTGAAACTCATCGTAATTGGGAGCACTAACGCGATGAGCCGCCTCGGAACTAACGGGGACTAATGCTCGATTAACGGGACGAAGAGTAACCATGAAAGAACTCTGGATTAGTATTTTCGAAATATTGTTTGGACGTAGTAAAAATCAGCGAGTCGAACTCTCTGTCAGACTCAAGATTCTGAAGTCGCGTGGTATCAGTTTTGGAGCCAAGTTTCAAACGAGTCGGTGTTCAGTTTCATCCAAAGGAATTTGAATGAAGTCAACAGGGGAGCATTGCACCGACCGTGATGATTTATGGCAGAGTGCGTTTCCAGCAGAGAAATTCATGGTCTGAGGTACAAGACATTGTTGCCAAGAATGCCTCAGAATTAAATCCGGGAAGTTCCGTGAGTAATTCAACGAACTCACCAACGCCATTAGCCTGTTGAGGAAAGGTTAAGGTTGTGGACGCCCCCTTAAGAACGAAGTAAACGTCCTCAACGAATGGACCTTCAGGTGTTGTTCGAATCGAAATTTGAACGAGTTCAGTAATAGAAACTGCGGTATCGGAGTGAGATGTTCGATAAACGATCTCAGTTTGGGAAACTAATACTCGACCATATTCTATTGGATGTTCCGTGTGGATCAGCTTTCGAATCCAAGAGAATAGATGCATCTTCACCCCTAGCGCTAGCTATCTTAAGTAGGTCAAAAAGATCGTTGGAATGCACAACTATCGCTCGTTCAGTTCTATTAATCTTTTCTTTCTTCAAGCTGCCCCAAATGCAGTCTCGCAACCTGCCACATGTAGTTGGGACCGTAGCCAGCTGTGGCGGGCCATTTGTTTTTGGAGGCTTGAGTGAGGTACTTCGCTGCCAGTTTTTCGTTGCCCTCAACGGCATGATTGAGACCGATATACAGCGTCGCGTAGAACAGGCGTTTCTCTCGCTCGCTTGGGGAGATTTCTGCTTTGAGGATCTTGTCGAGAATCTCTTCTCCGGTAATTTTGCCTGCGAAGAGGAGATAGACATCTCCGAACGGTTCGCGGTCGTCTTTGTCGTATTTTAAGAGTTCTTTTCTCGCTGCTTCTTCACCTTGTGACTTGTATTGTGAGAGGTATCTCCAGATTCCGTTTTCTCGGTCAACGTCATCGAAACTGTGGTAGCGATTAAATTGTGCAGCGGCAGCGTCGTATTTCTTCACATAAAAATAAGCGATCCCCCGCCGCCAGTGTGACGAATCTGTTTTTGGATCAAGCTCAACCATCTTGTCGTAGTCTGTGACCGCTTCAGTAAAGTTAGCGGAAAAGAAATGGGCATCGCCACG
>JABJMI010000445.1 GCA_018659505.1 Planctomicrobium sp. | reverse complement strand
TCGGTTCGCGAAGGAGGGGGTCTGACAATCACGCAAGTTCGAGGAATCGTCGGTGGTCCCAAAATTGATTCGGAAGCGATTGTCTATGCAACTTCGGAACATCAAACGCCACAACATGAAGCGATCCATGCTTATTGCGGGATCAATTTCGGTAGTACCGGACCAGTCTGGTATTCAGAAGGGATGGCGGAAGTAGGCAAATATTTTCGACATGGCGAACGAGGCGTCAACGCCGGAGAGTATGTCATTCAGTATCTGCAATCTCAGGATCCCAAGCCACTTGGAGATATCGTCAATAATCCGTTAGAAAGAACAGGTGACTCCTGGCAGAACTACGCTTGGCGTTGGGTGATTTGCCATATGCTGGGAGCAAACAAAAACTATTCGGCACGTTTCAAACCTTTGGGACTTGCTCTCTTAGCAGATAAGAGAGTCAGCTTCGACCGAGTTTATGGTGCGCAAGCAATGGAAATTGAATTCGAATACAACTTGTTTCTGCAAGACATGGAACCAGGCTATCGTTGCGATCTGTGTAGTTGGGATTGGAAAGCAAAGTTCAAAGTCGTCTCAGGGAAAAACACTGCATTCTCAAAAATTGAGGCTGACCATGGCTGGCAGCCCTCAAGAGCGGTTGTCGCGAAGGGAGAGACTTATTCGCTGCTAGTCAACGGTGAACTGACTCTCGGCAAGGATGCAGACAAAGTGAGTGCTGCCGGAGACGAGTCGGGGCAGGGTAAACTGCTGGGAATCATCTTTGATGACTACGAATTGAGTGAACCGTTTGAAATCGGAGCTTCAGAAACTTTTACTGTTCCACAAGACGGAGAACTCTTTCTCCGTTGCCAGGATGCCTGGGGAGAATTGGCAGATAACAAAGGGACTTTCAGCGTAAGAATCGGTCATATAAAGCCAGCAGCCTCAGCGACGGAGATGAAGTAAGTTGATGGACGTTTCTACAAGTAATGAAATCATCTTGTCTCCAAAGCACGATTTCAGGTAAAAATAGACTGGATTGACAGGAACAGTCCAACAATTTGTGTTCATGGAAGAGCATCTCATGTTGAATAACTCCAGGTATTCACTGCCTGCAATACTATTTTTAGGCTTTGTGCCTGCTTTATTAGCTGGTCTTTTCACCCAAACTGCGCCCCAGGAACGCCCGATTTCCGGCACTGCTGAGCGTTCTAAACTTGTCTTTTCGCAGTACGCAGTCCATCTCGGCGAAGTTCGTCCTGTGGGGACCATTCCTGCCCATTTTGATTTCGTCAACATGGGAGAAAAACCGCTTGAAATCTTGAAACTTGAGCCAAGCTGCGGTTGTTTGGCTCCACGACTTTATGAAGACAAAAAAGTTTACGCTCCTGGAGAACATGGTCGTTTCTACGTTTCAGTCAAAACTGCCAACGAAACGCCAGGTCCCAAAGATTACACAGTTAAAGTCAGCTATGACGACGGTGTTCCACAAGAAAGGATGGTCTCGTTCCGTCTGACGGTTCCCGAGAAAAAAGTCTCTGTAACACCATCGGAAGTCTATTTCTACCAGACGCAAGGCAAGGCTGACTTTCGAGAAATCATGGTTGAAGACCATCGGGGTCGAAACCTGAACATTCTTGACGTCGTCTGCTCCACAGAATACGCACAGATTCAAGTCGGTGAGAAGATAATTGAAGGTTCTGTTTCCAGAACTCCAATCCGCATTGACGTTCCCGCGGAGGTTCCCCGGGGAAAAAGTACTGCTTTAATAACGATTCAGACAGATGACCCTGACTACCAAAAAATTCGTGTCCCGATCTTAATCTGGGGACCTACTTCAAACATCCAACAGACCAGCGTCGAAGAATCGAATTAAGCAAAAATCCAATATTCTAAAACAGCTTGGTTAGTGCTGTTAAACGATGAATCACTAGCATTTTCTAACTCCTAATTCCTATTTTCACGTCCAATCAGAATTAAATTCGTCATTTGGTCCATCGTCATTTTGAGATTTTAAGAGGTCTCGTTCCTGTCGAGTCACTTCAAGATCGAACATCAAATATTTGACATCCAAGCGTAATTGCGAGAGTGCTTCTTGAACAAGATTCAAGATACGACGACGACGGCGGATACAGTCCACAACTTGAGAGTATGAGCGTTCGATCTCCTGATAATGTTCTTCAGGCAGCGAAGCGATTTTTTTCCCCAATTCAATAAGTTCTCGAGGAAGTTCCTCTGCGGATGTTTCAGGAAATCTTAATGGATTGTTCATGGTAAATTTAACCTTCTCCGTAAGTCACAAACCGAATACGTCAGATGGACGACAACTGAGTAATAATGTCCGTTCATGATCGTACAGGAAACTTGTTGTTATTCCGCATCGTTGGCTTCAGGTCTTCATGTTGCCAAAAGCCAACCACCAAACACAAGCGACATCATCAAAACTTTATAAACAGACCGTTAAACTGGGAATTCGTGGCCATCTGTATGGGCTGTACATGTCGATCTATTTATGCAACATCCAAGCAGACGTTGCAAAAAGGCATCATTGGTGTCGTGGGAATCTGCTTCCTGTCGCTCATTTCCTTTTCAACCGCGAGTGCTCAAGTTCGTAAGTCTGTTGAGCAAATCAATTTTGAAGATGAGAGAGTCCTTTGGAACGCAAGCAGTTCAAGACTTTCAGAACTTATCAAATCGCACCAGAACATCGATTTCGACAGTCACACGGGTTCACATTGTGAGCAATTTATATTCAACTCGACACAGTATATTGAAGAGGAACGCCTCGAATTAGAAGTTCCACCAAGCCGGGTTTACGACGAATTTCAATCCAGCATCTGGATTCGAACCAACTGTCCAGATGTCCGTCTGATGCTGCGATTACGATTTCCAAACCAACTCGATCCACGAACTGGACAACAGCTTACCCTGGACCTGAGCGGTGACCGTTATTCAACATTTGGAAAATGGCAGCGAATAGGTTGTCAGACAACCGAAGCAGCGATCAATCAAAGACTCAATCTTGCGCGAGCAGCACTTTCCTCGCAGGGGAATCCCGTTGAAATTGATGCTCGCGAAGTTTTTGTCGACCAGATGGCATTACTAATCTCCGTCCGTCAAGGAGAGTCAGCTTTACAGATTGATGATGTCCACTACGGCCCCATTGTGCCTCCTAATTCTCAAGTCATGGAGTTTGAACCGAAGCGAACAGTGAAGACCAGACTGAAGATATTTGATGACCGCATCCTGAAAGACGAAGCACCATTCTTCCCTGTTTTCACTCTCTATCATGGCGAGAGTCTTGACGATATTCGTACAACGGGAGTCAACGCCCTCTGGATTCCCGATTATGCAGATCAGCCACTCCTTCAGGCTCTCGCAGAAATGGACATCGGCGCTTTTGCTCAACCGCCGCAATTGACTCCCGAAGAAGCAGTGCTCAACAGAAAAGGTCTTCCGGCGTTTCAGGATTGGACTGAACCGATCTGGGCATGGATGTTTGGTTATGAAATCCCAGAAGATGACGTTCGTTATCTCGCTTCATGGTCTCAACAGGTTCGCGCGGCTGATCAGCATATGCGCCGTCCAATCCTGGCTGACGTTACGGGAAACGAAAGAGCATTCCATCGGAAAGTCGAACTTCTCGGCAGCAGCCAATTTGTCATCAATACGTCTGTCTCGATGCCACGTCATGCGAAGCAACTCAAACACCGACGAAACATGGCATTGCCCGGAAAACCGATGTTTACGCTTGTTCAAACGGAAGCCGCAACTCCGTTCCTGGATCAGCGAACAGATGAACAGGCTTTACCAATCGTTGAGCCAGAACAAATTCTCCATCAGGGATACGCTGCAATTGCAGCTGGTTTCAAAGGAGTTGGTTTCTGGAAACAGATTCCTTTCGACGCCCAAATCCCGGGTTTGAATGAGCGAATTCATGCAATTCGCCTGTTTGCACTTCATGCACAAATCCTGCAACCATGGTTAGCAACGGGTCGAGTCGTTGATGACATTCCAGTGAGGCTCGATTCCGGAGATGCGAAGATTCAAGCGGGGCTGTACGGTCCACTTAAGTCTCGCTGGGATACTCCCATTGAGCAAGCAAGTGCAACTCAGAATCAACGACAGTCTGAAATCCTGGCGACAGTCATTCGTAGCGATGACGGAATCCTGATACTTCCGGTCTGGTATGAAGAGAATGAACAATGTGTCCCGGGACCACAGGCAGCGAGCGGGATTCGCATGTTGCTCAAAGGAGATATCTGGCAAGCTTGGGAAGTGACTCCAGTTGGTGTGACGCAGTCGAATCTGGAAGTCTCTTGGCCAGCAGGTGGAACTGAAATCTACCTGAAAGAATTCGATCAACAGTCTGCGATTATTATCACCGACAAACCAGCAGTCATCGAGCGATTACAAAAAGACTGTCGCCGCGTGCGAAATGACGCTGCACGCTCCATGGTGACATTAGCGGGATTGAAATTTGAACGTGTCCAGAAAGTCCATTTAGAACTTCAAGAGCTTAACGCAACGATTCCACATGCTGAACTCTTTTTAAAGCAAGCCTATTCATATCTTGAAACTTCTAATCAAGAGATCGAGTCCTCACATCCAGTTGAGGCTTATGCTTCTGCCTGCAAGTCGCTGCAATATCTTCGTATGTTGCAACGCCAATACTGGGAAGCTGCCAACCAGGATCTTCCGTCAGTCGTAACAAGTCTTGATGCGACCGGTTTTCAAACACTGCCCGACCACTGGAAGATGTTGCAGGAAGTCGGCACTCGTCAACAAACTTCTCCAAATTTGATCCCGACAGGTGATTTTGAAGATGCCGATGCTCTGCCGAAACTGTGGAGAAATGGTTCGTCCGAAGTCGGAAAGAAAATGATTCAAAGACAGCAAGATCAACTTCGCAATGATTACCATCTTTCGCTGCAACTTGAGTCGACTCCCGGTGAGAGTGGGGACATCGTCTTGGCAAGCCCCGAAGTGGAAGTTTTCGCAGGAGATCTCGTTGTCATCACAGCACAAGTCCGTGTGAATCGCCCCTTTCTGTCTGCTCAGGATGAGTTCCTAATTTTCGACACTCTCGTTGGCAGCCACGGAGCTGTTCGTTTCACGGATCCGAAAAAAGATTGGCAGACCGTCAAGATTGTTCGCAAGATCTCACGCGATGCAAGATTCCGTTTTCGCCTTGAGTTGCGAGGAAACGGACATGTCGATATCGATGACCTGCGTGTCCATCGACTTCTTCCCTGATGAATGAGTTTCAAGTAAAATCATGAGCGAAGAAATCTTTGATGTTTGCGACGCAGACGACAATGTCATCGGGCAAGCAACTCGTTCCGAGGTTCACGCAACTGGCTTACTACATCGAGCCGTCCACATTTGGGTCTGGCGAACAGATGGTCGTTTGATGATTCACTTAAGGTCGGCAACCAAGGATCAATATCCGCTCTGTTACACATCTGCTGCATCAGGACACGTCGACACTGGTGAAGATTACGAAACCGCAGCACATCGAGAGCTGCAAGAAGAGTTAGGTTTAGGCGGTCGATTAGTCTTTCAAACAAAGTTATCTGCTTCACCTGCCACAGCGAACGAACACACTGTACTCTATTTCCTTAATTCTGATGAAGAGCCAACTCCAGATCCGAATGAGATTGCCAAAATTGAATATCGCAACCCCGATGAACTAAGACAACTCATCGCAAGGGAACCAGAGAAACTCTCTCCTCCTTTTCTCTCATTGCTGACAGAGTGGTACTTTGCAAGTGACGTAGAATAAATAACTATCGGAATTGAGTGAGCGCAGCGAACCGCTGTCTCTTCTCCCCACGTTCGACATTCATTCTCGCCTGCAACTTAGCTGTGGGGAGAAAGGTTAGGATGAGGGGAACAAAATGTGCCTTCAATCTCACAGCCAATTAAAATGTCACACTATTAAATCTCATAATCCGATTGAACGGACATTACGTTCTGCATATTGGTTTACATTCAAAACCATTTCTCAGAGACTTGAGTTGCATTGACCTAACTGGCAGCTAAAGCGATGAGGCATCGAAATGATATTCCGGATTCAATTGAGAGTTTTCTTCCTGGCGGTTCTCGCCTTTCAATTCTTTTTGCAGCAATCCGTTGTGACCGCCGAAGAATCCCTACCGAATGTTGTTGTCATCATGGCAGATGACCTCGGGTTCTCTGATCTAGGGTGTTATGGCGGCGAAATTGAAACGCCCCATCTCGATTCCTTAGCGAACAATGGTTTACGGTTTACGCAGTTTTATAATACTGCTCGTTGCTGGCCTTCGCGGGCAGCATTGTTGACTGGCTACTACGCTCAACAAGTTCGTCGAGATGCCTTTCCTGGTTTACCTGATGGAAGACGAGGAAATCGTCCCAAGTGGGCAAGACTTCTTCCGGAAGTGCTCGATCAAGCGGGATACCGCTCATACCATTCGGGTAAGTGGCACCTCGATGGAATGCCAATTGAAAACGGCTTTGATCGGTCCTATCTGCTTAAAGATCAAGGGCGTTTCTTCAACCCAAGAGTTCATTGGGAAGATGATGTCAAACTTCCACAGGTGGAAAAGGACTCTGGCTATTATGGGACGACAGCGATCGCTAACCACGCGATTGAATGCCTAGTGGATCATTCAGAGAACCACCCAGGTGTTCCATTCTTTCACTATGTCGCCTTTACTGCTCCGCATTTCCCGTTACATGCTTTGCCAGAAGATATTGAGAAGTACCGTGGACGCTATGATACTGGCTGGGAGAAAATTCGTCAGGCAAGATGGAACCGTATGCAGAAGATGAAACTCATCTCAGCAGAACTTTCAGATGTCGAACAAGAAGTTGGTCCACCGTATCATTTTCCGGAGGCGCTCAAGACACTAGGAGACGGAGAAGTGAATCGACCGCTCCCGTGGGATTCGCTCACCACTGAGCAGAAGAAGTTTCAGGCTCAGAAGATGGAATTGCACGCAGCGATGGTTGATCGTATGGATCAAGAAATTGGTCGCATCCTTGCGCAGCTGAAATCGAGTAATCAGTTCGAAAACACACTTATAATGTTTCTCTCCGACAATGGTGCGAGTGCAGAGATCATGGTTCGCACGGATGGACACGATCCGGCAGCGAGTCCCGGTTCGGCAGAAAGTTATCTCTGCCTTGGTCCGGGATGGTCGACCGCATGCAACACTCCATTCAGGCGGCACAAAACCTGGACGCATGAAGGAGGCATTTCGACGCCATTGATCGCTCACTGGCCGAAAACGATTCATGATCGAGGAGAACTACGTAATCAACCGGGGCACATCATTGACATCATTCCAACGATTCTCGAGATCGCACAAACAAGCAGATTGAAAACCTGGCAAGACAAGACCGTTCCGACTCCTCCTGGACAAAGTTTGTTGCGAACCTTGAAAGAGAAACTCAAGCCCAAGCAGCGAACTCTGTGGTGGTCGCATGAAGCAAATCATGCGATACATCAAAGGAACTGGAAAGCAGTCGTTTCAGGAGAGGACGCTCAATGGGAACTGTACAACCTAGCAGAAGACCGTACCGAAACGATGAATCTGGCTGAGCGGCATCCTGAAAGACTGAAAGAAATGATTCAGGAATGGACTCGGTTGCATAATGAGTATTATCAAATCGCAACCGGGAAGGGTGTTCCTGAAGAGTTTCGGGTCAATGATTGAGTCTTCATTCATTGTTTAATCGAGCAAGTTGTGATTCCCGCCAGTTATGGAAGTATTTATCGAATGCTCTTTTGGCTGCGGGATCGCCCTCTCTTAAAGCATTTCTATATTCGTCACTCTCAAAAGAAACACCACTTTTCTGATAGAGATGTGCAACATGCACTGCGACAGCCTCATCGTAATCTTTGAGTAGCTTCAGCATGCTCATGAGATCGCCTTTTGACTGATCGAAGACTCTTTCAGCATAACCTTTGGCGGATGTGGTTCTGCCATCGTGATCAGCGTCGTACCAAATAGCAGGACTCAGCCCGAGCACTTGCAAGTTGAGTGAATCATCATCCGGTTGATAAGGGAATGCAGTTTTCCAGTAGGGTTCTTCTATTCCCGGTCCCGTTGCGACAGCCACATAAACAGTATCGTGCTGCGGCTTCTCGATGTAGACCTTCGCAATCACCCGACGCCCTTTCTGACCAGGCAGGTGAAAGCGTTTTCCTTTAAGTTCAGAGACTAAAGTTCCATTAGCAAAGATTCTTATGCGATTACATTCGCTCCAGTCAGGTCCACGCACATCCACCGTAGCTTCAATTGAATTCGGATTGATATCCGTTTCTTGAATGTCGAGTAAGGCAAGAAGACCATAGCTGACCGCTACATCTCCATTCTTGAATGCGTTAACGGCTTTATCAATATCGATATTCCCAGGATCAGAATCATCGCAGCGAATGTATGTTCTTCCTTGTCCGACAAAATGCCTTGCGACATCGTGGGAATCACTACTTCCAACTGGGGTAATGCGATGTCCGGCATTTAACAAGTTCATCCAGTCATGAGTCAGTTGCAGCGAATCCGTTTGCGTCGCTCCAGAGTTAATCACTTCCATTGCGTTGAATCCAATTGGCCAACCATTCAAGTTCTCTCCGACAAGCGAGAGGTGATTCTTCGGTGCGAATGGCGTGACGCCGCTATGAACATCACGAGCATGGTTCAAGATAACAATAGGAGCCTGTGTTGCGCGTTCGATCTCAGTAAAGATGGCAGACCAATCTTTCAACTTATGATTCGGAAGTTCCTGCTCAGCAGTAGTCGGAAAAATGTTAAAATGTCCAACAGGTGTTGTCACTTCGTTTCCAGTGACCGGAGTGAAATACCGGTTAACTTTCATTTCATTCGCGAACGGACGATGGTCAATTTGCACATTGTGATCCGTCGCAATGGGGAGTTCAACACCTTCACCCGCGAGCGTGATCATACGCTCCTGCACGGTCGAATCGCCATGTCCTGAATGTGTACGCGTGTGAACATGCGTGTCACAAGCGACATACCCAGTTGT
>JABJMI010000363.1 GCA_018659505.1 Planctomicrobium sp. | reverse complement strand
TTGACTTGAACCGACTTGCTATCGACGTGATAGGTGATGGCGATTTTTTCTTTTGTCGCATCGACGTCACGATAGCTATCACGGCTGAATGTCAAATTGTCATCCGCCCGCTTCCCGCTCATTCGCCATTGTGATTCGCCGTTCCAACCTGCTCCCGGAAGGCCACCCAATAGCAACAGTCCTTCAAAGTTGCCTCCCCCTTTGGTGATGACCTGCAAACCAGTTTTCTCACCGTCAATCGATCCGACGTATTCTCCCTGATAGGCATAATCTTCGTCGACATCTTTGAGGTCGGTGAAGACGTAGGTTTTCGGATCGATTTTCTGATCTTGTGCAAAGATCGAAAAACTTGAAACGAGACAGAAGGCGAGCAGGTAAACAACAAAGCGTGTCATGGGTCAATATCCTCTGGATTGGGCGTCAAACGGGTCATTCAGCATGACGCGAGAAGAGACACGCTGCAAGAAATTCACCCTCGATTCTCCCGAATCGAGTCCTGATGGGACCGTTTGTAACGATCTTCAGTTCGATTTGCCCCATTTCTTCCTGAATCCTGCTTGAGTATCATGAGTCCTACGACGTATTTTAGAGTTTTGATCCTTTGCCTTAATTCAAACTGAATCTCGATTGCATGGCTGAATCTCCCTCCAGTGAATCCTCCAAGAAAAATTTGTCGGCAGAAGATCTTCAGGATCAGACGCTGGGAGAGTTTCGTATCTTGCGACGATTGGGCAAAGGTGGCATGGCCGAGGTTTACCTGGCCGAGCAAAGTTCGATCAAACGCCAGGTCGCCATTAAGGTTTTGCGCGCGGATTTACTTGATGAAAAAAATCAAATTTTGATTAAACGTTTCGAGCAGGAAGCAAAGGCGGCAGGAGGCCTCACGCACCCCAACATCGTTCAGGTTTATGTGGTGGGGAATGAGGAAGGGATTCATTACATTGCACAGGAATATGTAGAAGGTCCAAACCTGAAAGAGTTTGTCCTGAAGAAAGGACCACCCGATCTGAAATTGGCTTTGCATATCATGAGACAAACGGCTGCCGCGCTACAGGTCGCCGCGGAAGCCGGCATTGTCCACCGTGACATCAAACCCGAAAACATCATGCTGACCCGCAAAGGGGAAGTGAAGGTCGCCGATTTTGGTCTCGCTCAACTCTCGACCAATAATGAAGGTGTGAACCTGACGCAGGTGGGGATGACCATGGGGACGCCGCTCTATATGAGCCCCGAACAAATTCATGGCAAGAAAGTCGATCAACGTAGCGACCTCTATTCATTTGGTGTCACCTGTTATCACATGTTAGCCGGGCGACCACCGTTTGATGGTGAGTCTCCCATGGCGATTGCCGTCAAACATCTGAACGAAGAGCCTGAACCGTTGGCGGCGATTCGCAGTGATCTTCCCGTTCGGTTGATTGAAATCGTCAACCAGTTAATGGCGAAAAAAATAGACGATCGACCCAACGATGCGGGTGAAGTCCTCAAAGAGATTCGCAAAATTTCCAAGTTAATCCAGGATGATCCCGACTCGCCTGATTTGAAACTTGGTGAATTCACGCTGTCGAACTCTCAATCACAGGCCATGCTTGTTCCGCCTGATCTGGGAAAAAAAATTGGATTGTTGTTTGCCGGCGTGATCCCTGTTTTGCTGATCTCGGCAGGGGTTGGTTGGGTAAAGAGAACTCCCGATCCCTTTGCGGCTGAAGCTCCCGTTGATCGAATCGAAACGACTGCCGAAGAGACCGCCGCTCAGCAATACCTGAAAGCGTTACAGATCAACACGCTGGATGCCTGGCAAGCCGTCGTGACGAATTTTCCCAATGACCCGGAATATAGCGACAAAGCACGAGTGCAGGTTCTCATCAATTTGATTCGGGTGAATCGTCTCGTCGAAGCGGAAAAACTGATCAACGAGTTTTCCATCCGCCAAAGTGATACTTATGCGCTGGCTGTCGCCGATGCGGGAAAAGCAATTCTTGCCAATCTCGATGATCGTTACGAAGAATCGCATTTGCTGATTTCTCAAATCAATCGTGCCAAGCTGCCCGAAGCCATGACAATGTTTCTCGTACAGTTCGAAGAGAAGAACTCAAAAATGCTCGCCAAGTCCTCGCCGACGCCGTAAGCGATTTTCTTTTGATGTGATTTGTGCGAGTTATCCGGCAGTGCGAACGTCTCACGCTGATGTCGCAGATAAACAACAAGTGATTGCCTTGTTGTAGCCTCAGTGATAGTCGACTGTGTTGAATTCTTTACCGCCGTAACGTGTGGAGAGAGTTTCAAACAGTTTCTCTCGTTCGCTCTGTAATTCATTCAGCCAAGTTTGCATCTGGGCGAGTTGGGGTTTGAGATCGTTCATCGTCGCCTCATCACGATCAATGGCCGCTTGACCCGCTTTGGCGTGCAGATCACCGATTTCCCGATAGCGAGACGCGAATTTTTTGACATAGGTGACGACGTCAACATCCACATTGTTGACTCTCAGCCGCATCACTTGCTCTCCGAGCGAGTGATGTTTTTGACCCAAGCCGATCATTGCCTGTCCCATGCCGTCCAGATCGCCCGAATTTTTGATCGATTTAAGCGACTCCCGCAGACGCTGCAATTCGGGACGTGCGCGATAATCGAGCCCTTGGAACTCACTCATATAAATCTGGGTCGGCTCGGTTTTAGGATTGAGATCGGCAGAGAGATCACAACCCGCCACGCTGATAACCGCCAACAGAAGGACAAGTTTTGAGAGAGGAGGCATGGCGCAAATTTCGGAGGAAGTGGGGGGAGTAGTTTTAATCGAAGTGCATGTTTGGGCTAGGTTAAAGTTCGTCTAATAATCGGATTCGCTAGATATTTTCTTGCTTACGAGATATCATATGTATACTATTTCACTTTGTTCAAATTACAATAATGTTATGAGTGAGGGAGCGGGTTCTTGAATCGAACAGAACTGCAAAAACTGTCAAAACAAAGAATTCAGGATGCAGATGCTCTCTTGCAATCCAATTGTTGGTCTGGTGCCTATTACATTGCAGGGTATGCACTTGAGTGTGCCTTGAAATCATGTTTTTGGCGCGCGTGGCCCAAACAGGTATCATATTCGAAGACAAGAAGTTTGCCGCGAATTGTTGGACGCACAATGTTGAAGATCTATTCAAACAAGCTGGATTAAAACCAGTGAGGGATCAGGATGTCGCCACGAAACCAAACTTCGGAGCCAACTGGCTAATTGCTAAAGACTGGTCGGAAGTCGCGCGCTATAATTCGTGGACAGAAGCAGAAGCTAAGAAGTTGTATGATGCCTTAACCGAGCAAACAGATGGAGTTCTACCGTGGATACAGAAATACTGGTAATTGAACAGAAAGAGGCGGGCGTAGAATTCCTGCGCAATTTTTCCAAAGACTTTCCAGTTGATGCCGCCTTCTGGCTCAAAGAAACCGACATCGAAGATTGGTATCTCTATATCGTTTCGTCTGAAATTACGAATGAAAATATGAGCGAGGCCTATCGCAAAGTACTTGAATTAGTGAAACCAAATCAAAGTATTTGGCTAGATCCATTCAGGGTGAAACTGCTCGATTCAGAAAAAGAACTTGCGAAACGTGTACTGGAAGTGAAATCTCGATTTGTGGGAGCAATGGCGACCTACTACAATGCTTCGTCAATTGCAGGCGTTCCGATTGATGCTTGCTTTATCTATCAGAATATTGAACAAAAATTACCGTTAGAAACTGAAAAGCTTCTCTGAACCAGAGACATCAGCAAAAAAATGAAGCCATCTTGGGAATTGAATATGACAGCATGTTGGGAATACAAGTAGTCGATCAATATCGAGTATATGGAGTGTTAGTCACAACACCAAGATGGGGCCATGTAACAGGTGTGGAAAGAATCGGAAGGAAATTCAAGCCTGTCGATAAGTCCGTGATTCCGCTTTCTGATTAACCCCATCAAAAAAACCGACGCAGGAATCGTTCCCACGTCGGTTGTTGAATTTAGAGCCGAAATACGGTTCGCATATCTGACCCTACAAATTCAGATCGTGCCGCCAAAGGTGGCATTTTCGCCCAGCATTTCTTCGATTCGAAGCAATTGGTTGTACTTGCAGATACGGTCTGTGCGGGACATGGAGCCCGTCTTGATCTGTCCGGCGTTCACGGCTACCGCGATGTCGGCGATTGTGTTGTCTTCGGTCTCACCTGAACGGTGACTGACAACGGCAGTAAATCCGGCTTTGTGCGCCATCTCGATCGCATCCAGCGTTTCCGTCAGCGTGCCGATCTGGTTCACTTTGATCAGGATGGAGTTTGCGGACTTCTCTTCGATTCCACGAGAGAGGTAATCCACGTTTGTCACGAAGAGGTCGTCGCCCACGAGCTGGCACTTGTCGCCA
>JABJMI010000153.1 GCA_018659505.1 Planctomicrobium sp. | reverse complement strand
TCGCTGAGTTCACATTGCAACGCTGCGTAGATCAAATCAACACCGAATCGACAAGAATCAACTGCATCACCAGTAGCCATCCCACAGGAGCGATGATTCCTTGCGTTTATGAAAACGATAAAGCCGCAATCGAAGACGCCCTCAAAACAATCGGGCTCACTGAACCCGAAGACGCCAAAATTATGCACATCAAAGACACTTTACACCTCGCTGAACTGGAAGTCAGCGAAGCGTACATGAAAGCTTCGAGTGAAAATCAATTCGAAATTGTCAACGAAAGCAAGAGCTTAGGCTTCGACGGCGATAACATGCTTAACGATATTTAGGAAGAACTCTCGCCGGACACTTTAAGTGTCCGGCTAAACTTATTAGTCGTTTTAGTCGTTGCGAATGTTTTCGACGTAGCTGCCGTCGGAGTTTTTGATTCTCAGATAATCAAGACCCACCATGAACGCTTTTTTAGCTTTCGGATTTGCACCGAGGATATTGATCGTCAACGTGTGGTGGCTTCCTTTCACAGCGATCTTTGGAAAGGAGAGTACGCCGGTCGTAATGACATTCGAGTTGTATAAATCAATGGGGGGACCGAGTGGCTTCTCATCGAGGGTTAGCTGCACAATTCCGTAATCGGCAGCACAGGCGAGAACGATTTCGATGTCCACTGTGCCCGTAAACTCTGGGAGTTTCACTTCAAGTTTGTCGCCTGGTTTCGCTCCTGCCCACCAGAGTTGCGAATGACCGCTCCATTTGTCGGCGTTGAAGCCAGACATGTCCTGGGGGATTGCCGCACCAGCGGAGGTTTTGATAGTGAGCGATTCACCTTCAATGGCTCCGGCAACGCGTTCGGTTTTTGAATCTATCTTCGATTTTGGTCCTCTTAATGCTTCTGCCCCTTCGACGACAGGGAGCTTTGGTCCTGAATATTTCTTCGGCTGTGCTGCTAAGAATTCATTTTCATCAACCGTCTTGACCTGATGAATCAAGATGTGAGCACCCTGCATTCCGCCGACAACAATATCTGGTTGGTTGTCATTGTTAACGTCGAAAATGGAGACTTGTCGACCTATCCCCGCTTCGCCGTCAGCTTGATGTGGAATCCAGTCGACACCCTCTTCGTTTCTAACAAGTTTAAACCAATACACAACTGCACCGGCATCCCATTGCGGACTCTGCCGATGATGCGACCAGTATGTCTTCCCTGTGACGATATCTTTGAGGCCGTCACCGTCTATGTCGACGAGTGCGATTGAATGTAATTCGCTGAAGACGACACCGTATTTATTTTGGGAAGGGTGCTCCCCCATGATAAGGTGATGCTTGAACGTCGGCTCAGAATTCTCGTCCTCACCTTTGACCTGTTCATACCATCCAAGTCCAAACTCATGAGCGTTGTGACTGGTGATGATGTCATTATCGCCATCTCCGTCGATATCATAGGCGTACATTTCAGCACCGCCGTAGCCTTCGCATAAACGGGCTTGATGAGAAATCCAGCGAGAGGTCAAAGCTTGTTCCGAAGGTTGTTCGAACCATCCTTGAGTGTGAATAATATCTTGCCGGCCATCGCCGTTGACATCACCGATACCGAGACCATGTCCAAATCGTTTTGCGGTGATCTGTTCCGAAACTGGATGAAACTTCCAGGCCTCGAATGGTTTTTTCCAGTCAATCGTGACAAGTCCAAAGAAGCCGTCGCGAGTACAAATCAATTCCGGTCGTTCGTCGCCGACGATGTCGAGCAATTGGGGAGATTCGTTCGACACCCAGTCAAAGACTTGATGTTTCGGCCAGTGCTCGTTGAAGCCTTCTTTACCAGGATTCTCATAAACGTACGCTGGCGTGCCGGGAAAACCAACAACCAATACATCTTTCAGTCCGTCGTCGTTAAAATCGTACAGCCAGCTAAAGAAGTTGTTGGCGTATTGATCCCGGTTTTGTGGTATCGGCTCGTAGATTTCGTGTTTTTCTGAATACGATGGACCCGCAAACCAATATGGTCCGTAGACAACGTCCGCAACGCCATCTCCATTCACATCGGCAGCACTGGCGCCTTCGGAGAAATAGACATCTGTGAGTTGTTGTCGCTCAAAGGAATGCAGCGAGAATTCTTCCGCAGGAACCGATGTGGCGATGCAAACAAAAAAGAGAATTCGATATGAGAGCATTGATTGCCTTCGAAGAGGTCAAGTTGTTGAGTTAGAACGTCTCGCTGCCGGAATCGTCACATCAAAATACACAAGGGCATATTGAGAAACAATCGTGTGGTCTCCTGGATGTAGATTTCTCGGCTAGCTCGTTGCAACGATTATTAACGTCTGCTGAGCGATCCTCCTCAAGGAAATACCAGATTGCTATAGTGTGTTGAGGAAATAAACAATTACAGGTTGAGTTAATTATGGTTTCTGAATCGACAGCACAATATACCGTTCTTGCCCGGCGTTTTCGTCCGCAGTCTTTTGATGATGTGGTAGGACAAGAGCATGTCGGGCAGGCGATTCGTAATGCGATTCGCAGTGGTCGCGTTGCGCACGCTTATTTGTTCACCGGAGCAAGGGGAGTTGGGAAAACTTCGACGGCGCGGATTTTTGCGAAAGCGTTGAATTGCCCCAATCTGCAAGATGGAGTCCCCTGCAATGATTGCGAAGTGTGCGACAGCATTGGGGAAGGCAAGGATGTTGATGTTCTCGAAATCGATGGAGCATCGAATCGCGGAATCGATGACATTCGCCAGTTGAGAGCGAATGTGAATGTGCGGTCGATGCGATCTCCGTACAAAGTTTACATCATCGATGAAGTTCACATGTTGACCAAGGAGGCGTTTAATGCACTCCTTAAAACACTGGAAGAGCCGCCCGCGAACGTCAAGTTCGTTTTCTGTACGACAGAACCGAATAAAGTCCCGGATACGATTCTTTCTCGGTGCCAGCGATTCGACTTTGGGACCATTGCACAAGATAGTATTGCGTTAAGACTCTCGCAGATCGCAGAGGCTGAAGGTCGCGAAGTTGATGAACACGCGATTGAATTGATCGCCCGTCGGGCTGCCGGTTCGATGCGAGATAGCCAATCTCTATTCGATCAGTTGCTCGCTTTTGGTGGAGAGAAAATTAGCAGCACTGATGTGCATCAATTGCTCGGAACCGCGTCAGATGATCGGCTGGTTGAAATTGTTGATTCGTTGATTGATCGAAATCCTGCGAGTGCATTGAAAACAATTGAAGATGCGCTGCTGCATGGTGTTCAATTGGGAAGTTTCAGCGACCAGTTATTGGCGTATTTCCGCGATCTGTTAGTGACCGCTGCGGGAGCGACAACGGTAAAGTTAACGGCGATTTCGGAACCAAGTCGAATCGACTTGCAACGGCAGGCAGACGCTTGGGGGATGCAAACAATCACCGCTGCCATGCAGATTCTCTCTGAAACGAAATCGAAGATGCAGCGAGTCAATTACGGACGTGCTCTCGTTGAACTCGCGATTGTACGGATTTCGATACTCGAAGATCTCAGCCAGATTGCCGCATTGGCTCAGTCTGTTGCAAGTGGCACTGCCGTAGTAAGTTCCCCGCCACCCAGTCGGCCTCCTGCCAGTCGACCAGCGCCAACTTCCGCTTCAAAAAAAAACGAGATAAGTGAGCCGAAGAGCGAAAAACCGGTAGAAATAGCCTCTACCGATGTGAGTTCTAGCCGCCAGAAAGTAGATTTTAAGGAAAATTCACTTAAAGAATTTTGGGCACAACTCTTTAGTGGAGTGCCAGATACGATAAAAATGCACTTGAAGAACGTGTCAGGACAAGCAATTTCTGGACCAAATCTTCTGGAAATAGTATTCCCTAAGAGCTATCTTTTCAGTAAGACTTACTGCGAACGACCTGATCCACTCAAAAAACTGAATGAAGTTGCTAGCGAATTAGCAGGCGAGCAGATCAATTGTCGATTCAGAATTGATGAAAAAACAGAAATCAAGGTTCCGAAACCATCAAAACAAGCCGCAGCCCCAGTAGAGCGAAGAAGCACAACCAGTCTCGACAAAGACACTTATGTGCAGGAAGCGGTCACCATTTTTGGTGGACAGGTGGTTGAAGTGAGACCAGTTTACATAAAAACAGAGTCATCAGTTACGGATGACGAAGAGACAGAAAGCTAAAATCATGTTCAAAGGGCTCTCAAATCTTGCCAGCCTCATGGCGAATGCAGGGGAACTCAAAGCAAAAGCTGGCGAGATGAAAGATCGCCTGGCGGCTGTTCGAGTCGAAGGTTCTTCCGGCGGTGGCATGGTTAAGGTTGAAGCGACCGGAGAGCAGAAGGTTATTTCAATCACAATTGAAGATTCGCTACTGCAATCGGGCGACAAAGAAATGCTCGAGGACTTAATCCTCACCGCAACGAATCAAGCAATGGATTTAGCAAAGCAAGCGGCAGCGAGTGAGATGTCAGAGTTAGCAGGAGGTTTAGGTATTCCAGGTCTGGATGATGCTATTTCCAAATTTGCTGCAGGAAGTTAATGGAAGATTTAGCTGACGCCTGCAACGGAATTGAGTTTATTCAATTGAAGTCGTAACTCTCAGATGAACGAGAGAAGTAGAGTGTCTGACCGTTAATGTGCATCAATTGCGGAGGCTTCTCATTGCTTCTTACAGCTTCATTGAAATGATGAGCAAACGAATCAGCTAGAAGCCATCCGACATTCTAAACTTCACCAGTTAGCCGTTACAACAAATAGAAAGTTTTGAGTCCCCAATGCCACCTCGTCAGTTTGATGTTGAACAACACCCTTTCGGGGCAGCCGTCGGTCGGCTCGTCGACCAGTTCGCATCGTTACCCGGTATCGGTCGCAAGTCGGCAGAACGGCTGGCGAACCATATTTTAAGTTGTAAAAACAAAGAGGCCTTCGAACTCGCCGACGCGATTCGAGAAGTAAAAGAATCAATCAGACGTTGCCGATTATGTCATAACTTGACCGATCGAGAATTATGCCCGATTTGCAGCGACTCCCGACGTGATCGAACAGTTGTTTGCGTCGTCGAACAACCGAAAGATGTCAGCGCCCTCGAAGCTGCGGCTGCGTTCCATGGAACGTACCACGTGCTCGGAGGAAGGATCGCACCTTTGGAAGGCGTCGGTCCAGAGAATCTGACAATTGGACAGCTTGTCCGGCGTGTCAAGGAGGATCAGGTCACTGAACTCATTATGGCGACAAATCCGACACTTGAAGGGGATGGAACGGCTTTATTCATTACCAATCTACTAGCGGAGTATCCCGTTGGAATCACCAGACTTGCCAGAGGCATCGCAACTGGCAGCGTGTTAGAATTTGCCAATAAAGAAATGCTTGCGGATGCATTGCGTGGTCGACAACAATTTTGAACGAAATAAGGAAACGTGCTATTTGAGAATCTGACTTGAGTCATCGTCAAGGTTGAATGTTTCTATTCAACTGATCTTTCCTGTTAATTATTGATTATTCACTCATGCACTTAAATGTTTCACAACAGATGAAGATGAGCCAGCAAATGAAGCTGGCTCCGCGCATGATCCAATCAATGGAGATCTTGCAGCTACCGTTGGCTGCACTTCAGGAAAGAATAGATCAAGAGCTGTCAGAAAATGTTGTCCTCGAACAACTGACCAAAAAGGATGAACAAACCGAGTCTGATGATGTTCGGGACGATGATCCCAAACAAGATATTGAAAAACGAGAACTCGGCGACGACGAAGGCAACAATGCTTCGGACTTCGAACGTCTTGTCGAGATTTCTCAAGAGTGGCCGGACGACAATTACACCTCTGGTTCAAAGCCTTCCAGTAATCGCATCCAAGACGATATGGATCGTCAACACGATGTGATGGCGAATGCGATCAGCCGTCCGAACACGCTGCAAGAACATCTACTGGAACAATTCCATTGTGATTCCCCGAGGCATCTAAGAGCTTTCGGCGATTACTTAATTCACAATTTAGATGCGAACGGTCGTCTGCAAAGTTCATTACCTGAACTTGTTCAAGTGTATGGTGAACTGATTGATCTCGAAGATGCAGAGAAGGCACTTGAAATCATTCAAAAGCTCGATCCTCCGGGAGTCGGTGCGAGAGACTTAAAAGAGTGCTTGCTGTTACAGATTACGCCGACGACTCCGCTGCGCGAAAGCCTCATCACAATTATCAGCAATCACTTCGATGATCTTTTACAAAATCGATTGCCATTGATTGAGCGAAAAGCTGGCTACTCCATGGACGCGATTAAGTCCGCGATGGAGCAGATGAAGACACTCAATCCATTCCCCGGTCGAGGTTTTGATAATCCAGAAGTGCGCTCAATCACTCCTGATTTGCGAGTCGTGAAGAATGAAAAGGGTGAATACATTATCGAGCTGATTGATGAATACATCCCGGAATTACGCATCAATCGTCGTTACATCAAGATGCTGGAAGCAAATCCGGACGAGGCGACGAAAGAATTCATCAAACGCAAAGTCGAGTCCGCCAAATGGCTGATTGATTCTATTGAGCAACGCTACAACACTCTGCGTAAAGTTGCTCAAACGATTGTGAATGAGCAAACGGAATTCCTGGAGTATGGTCCAGAGCACATCCGCCCATTAAAAATGCAGGACGTGGCTGACGTCGTTAAGGTTCACGTGACAACAGTTTCGCGAGCGGTTGATGACAAACACATCGCGACGCCGCGTGGCATCTTTCCTCTCAAGCGGTTCTTCGGCGGCGGGACGACAACCGAAGATGGTGAAGAAGTTGCCTGGGAAAACATCCGCTTGAAGCTCAAAGAAATTGTCGACAACGAAGACAAAGCGAAGCCACTCAGCGACGATGCCCTCGTCAAAGAACTTGCCACGCACGGCATCACTCTCGCCAGAAGAACTGTCACCAAATACCGCAAGGCGATGAGCATTCCATCTTCGAGACAACGTCGCGAGTATTGATTGGATCGCAATTTTGTAATGATTAAATTGCCAATAGTGGAACTCTATTCAACCGTCGGTACAGCACTTATTCTCGATTATCCATCAGGTATCGAGTATACGAATCAAGCAGGGGGCATTGCTTGCCACCAGCCTGTAGTCCAAGGCGTGCTCATTCCTTTTGAGAATGACTATGACCTACACGGGCGATTTGTTTCACTTGAGGTTGATCTCGCTACTT
>JABJMI010000655.1 GCA_018659505.1 Planctomicrobium sp. | reverse complement strand
TGGTACAGGTCTTCCTAAATAGCAATAATGGGTTCGCTGGTTATGAACGAATGCCTTATGTTCTTGCAAATGCCATCGCTGATTTAACAGGTCGCAGCTGGCCAATCTTCGCACCGTGGCTGGGCGGAATGGGGGCAGCGGTCGCCGGTTCAAATACGAATTCGAATATGATGTTCGCATTGTTTCAATTCAATGTTGGTCAGCGAATCAACTTTGATCCTGGTTGGATAATAGCCTTACAAGCTGTCGGTGGTGCTGCCGGTAATATGATTTGTGTTCATAACGTCGTGGCTGCCTCTGCTGTTGTCGGCTTGATCGGTCGAGAAGGAGACGTCATCCGCAAGACGATCATTCCTTTTTGTTATTATGTTCTCTTAACCGGAAGTATCGGGACGTTGATCGTTCTGATGCTTGCGAAATGATTTCCATAGGACTCTAAATGAGATTTTCTCACATTCTCTTGCAGACTTGTTTTGTACTCAGCCTGCTCGCTCCAAGCACATTCGCTGTCGAAAAGAGTCAGCCACCGAATATTTTGTTCATACTCATTGACGATATGGGCTGGGCTGATTTGGAATGTTACGGAAGTCAATTCCATGAGACTCCGCACATTGATCAATTAGCGGCTGAGGGAATGAGATTTACCGATTTCTACGCTGCCGGTGCGGTCTGTTCTCCGACGCGAGCAGCGATTCAAAGTGGACAGAATCAGGCTCGACTCGGAATCACCGACTTCATCCCCGGACATCGTCGTCCTTTTGCACCTTTGTTAGTCCCTGAAGTGAGTGACCATCTTCCGACAGAGATTGTCACGCCAGCTGAAGCACTTAAAAGGAGTGGCTACACAACAGGATACTTCGGGAAATGGCATCTGGGCAACGCACAACAGGGACCAGATAAGCAGGGGTATGACGTTTCGGTTGTTACCAACGGCGGGCACTTCGGAGATAAATTCCGCACGATTCCAGAAATGGATATACCTGATGAAACCTATCTCGCTGACTTCTTGACTGATCAAACGATTGGCTTCATGAAAGATAATCAG
This sequence comes from Planctomicrobium sp., assembly GCA_018659505.1. Taxonomy (GTDB): domain Bacteria; phylum Planctomycetota; class Planctomycetia; order Planctomycetales; family Planctomycetaceae; genus Thalassoglobus. The sequence continues at coordinate 2,259 of JABJMI010000655.1, read as the reverse complement.
AAGCGCCCGTTCTTTGCGTTTCTCTCTCATTTTGCAGTCCATATTCCTCTCCATGCCAAAGAATAGTTGATCAAGAAATATCAAGACAAGCCCAAACCAGAAGAGGGCGTGAACAACCCGATCTACGCTGCCATGGTTGAGCATGTTGACCATAGCATTAAAAGGCTGATGCAGTCACTTGATGAATTAGGACTGGCAGAAAACACTCTCGTTATCTTTACATCTGATAACGGTGGACTCTACCAGTCAGCGAGTCGCAAGGGTGATATTGTTTGCTCGAACGCTCCCTTGAGAGATGAGAAAGGAACCCTCTACGAAGGGGGAATTCGCGTGCCGTTAATCGTTCGTTGGCCAGGCAAAATTCGCGCAGGGACAACTTGCGACGAACCAACAATCAGCACTGATTTCTGGTCGACACTTGCAGAAGTTGCAAAAGTCGACAAATTCAGTCACCAAGAAATCGACGGCGTGAGCTTGCTACCGTTATTCAGTGCCCCACAGACGTCACTAAATCGAGAAGCAATCTACTTTCACTTCCCTCACTATCATCATGATCGTCCAGCCGGAGCGATTCGCCAGGGAGACTGGAAATTGATCGAGTTCTTCGAGGATGGACGCCTGGAGTTATACAATCTTAAGGCTGACCTCTCGGAAGAGAAAAATCTGTTGGCGTCGAATCCCCTCAAGGACAATCAACGACGAGCAACTGCCATGCAGCGAGAGTTGGCTGCCTGGAGAGAAAGAGCAAACGCCAAGATGCCAACACCGAATCCTGAACATGACCCGAAACGTGAGTTGGAGATTATTCGAAAACGAAAGCGTTAAGATTATTCAATATATCTTAGCTGCCCACTTGAAGTGGGCAGCTAAAGATTAAGGATTCAATAGTCGAGATATTCTTAAGAAATCAATCGAGTAAACTCATCTTTCAACTCTGGCATCGCACCATGATGTGAGGCAACTAACCCGCCGATTTTGTTTGCGATTTCCCCGGATTCCTTGAGTGATTTCCCTGACAACTGTGAGTAGATTAAACCGGCGGTGAAGGCGTCGCCGGCACCGACGGTATCTGCAACTTGAACTGGCTCGCCGGGAATCGTGATGCTCTCCTCCTTCGAGGTCAACCGGCAACCCTTGGAGCCTCTTGTAATACAGACAAGTTTGAGGTCAAATTTTTTAATGAGTGTAATTGAAAATTCTTTTTCATCAGTTGGCAATTTTAACTGGGGTGCTAACAGTTCAACTTCTTCGTCGTTCATTTTTACGATGGAAGCCAACTTCAGTGATTGTTGAATCCAGCTAACATCGTAATAATTCTGACGGATGTTGACATCATAAACTCGCAAGCAATTTTCTGATGTTGCTTCTACGGCTTGCATGACCGCCCGGCGAGAAACTTCGCTGCGCTGTGCGAGTGTCCCGAAACAGACAGCATTCGCACGCTCCATGACCTGTTGTAAATCATCCGTGAATTCAAGTTTGTCCCAGGCAACATTTTCGTGAATAATGTATTCTGGTTGATTTTGATCATTGAAAGAAACGGTCACTCGCCCAGTAGGTGCCAACTCATCTCGTTGAATAGCTAGAATTCGCAGCCCTTTCGACTCCAGGAATTCTATAACTTCATCCCCGAGTTCATCGATTCCAACTCGACTTGCGACCACACCCTGGCAACCGAGTTGCTGTGCCTGATAGGCGACATTCGCAGGGGCTCCGCCCGGTCGTTTTCCATCAGGGAAGATATCCCACAACAATTCGCCCAATCCGATTACTACGGGTTGATTCTCATCCCAGGTCATTCCAATTTACCTTCAAAAACACTCTTGTCGCTAATTCAACAACTTTAATGACCTTCAATCCAACGTAACATAGAAACGATTGAACTGAAACTGGCGCAATTCTTCTCATTTGCTCATTGGGAAACTATGATAGGAATCCAAATTGAGAAATCGAGCAGCGAAGCGATAAATCGTAGAAACAAAATCACACTTACTGAACGAACATTTTTCATGCCCACACTGAAACAAAGCCAACTCTTTGAACTCGCAAACAGAATCCTCGTCGGAGCAGGCATTCCGGCTGAAGACGCTAAAATTGTTGCTCAGGAACTTTCTGATGCCAACATTGTCGGGCATGACAGCCATGGCGTCATGCGGTTGATGCAGTACGTCGAATTTGTGCAAGACGGTTACGTGAAGCCGGGGGGGAACTTCGAAGTCGTCAAGGAAGGTGGAGCATTCGCTATCGTCGATGGTCACT
>JABJMI010000472.1 GCA_018659505.1 Planctomicrobium sp. | reverse complement strand
GCAGAAAAAGAAGTGAATTTTATTCAGTTTCATCGTGCGAGTTCACCTTTTTGAGTTCATGAACTATCTTTGGGTGATATGAGATTTATAACAGTAGTTTATTTATGGTCTACACATAGCAGGCTCAACTTGATCCCCTCATCCTAACCTTCTCCCCACAGCGAAACTGTTGACGAGAATTTATATCGAATGTGGGGAGAAGGGACAGCGGTTCGCTTCGCTCACTCAAATTCAACGGTTATTGATCTCACGTTACGAAAAGAACTCGGGCAGTTCGTAATAATTTTTCAAATATGTTTATCAGCTATCAATTCACTTTCAGTAATTAGTCGGAATTCGTTATGCCCATTGCGTTCAAGTGTGCTTGTGGAAAAGCTTATAAAGTTCCCGATGAGGCTGCTGGAAGAAAACTGAAATGCAAAGAATGTGGCGAACCGTTGCAAGTTCCTAAAAAGGCAGCGAAGAAAAAACCACAGGCTGCTGGAGATCCCAATGATATCTTCTCGATGGATTTAGGTTTGGAAGAAGATGCTACTCCTTCTGGGTTGCCGCCAAGACGTAAAAAATCATCTGATGGTGGCAAGAAGAAAAAGGGGAAGAAGAATTCGGCACCACCACCGAGTCCGAAAACTGGTCTCTATATCGGGATTGGCGTGCTCGCAGTGCTCGTTATTGGCGTTGGAGGGTTCTTCATTTATCAATCGATGAACGGCTCGGGTGGAAGTTCCGCACCAGAACCAATGGTTGTTGAATACGAAGAACTCAAGTATCCAAATGGCGGTTTCAGTGTCAAATATCCTAAAGGATGGGAAGTTGACGCGAACGTCGACAAAGGGGGATCAGGAGGCATTCCTCCTTTTGCCAACTTTGATGACGGGACAGCTCATATTTCAATCAAGCATAATAATGAGGGAGCTGCGATTTCCGATATGGCGTCAATCCCTGGCGGAGGCCAGATCATTCCCGGAGAACAGATTGAAGAGGATCCACCAGCGAAATCTGTCCACGAATTTATGGGGGAGACCGTTTACTCGCTAAATTTCAAAAAATTTGAAGAGCAACCTGGAAAAGAACTTAAGCTTCCTTACGGGACAGGGTGGCTTTCTACGTTTACAGGTAAAGAAGGGTTTGGGGGAACACAGAAGGCCTATCGTCTAACTCTGACTGGAACACGTTTTCAATACAATGTGATCTGTAAATGTCCCGAAAAGAAGTGGGAACAATATGAGCCTGTCTTCATGGAAGTTATTAAAAGTATTTCCCAATAGTCTGAGATTCGATGATTTCATGAAATAGTTGGTAAGATGCCTACTATAGAGCACGTCACAGAGAATAGTGATCTTTAGTACCTGTCCGAAAACCCAGGAAACGAAGCGTATTGTCAATCATTTCTCTGGATTGTACAGGTTGCCAGATTGATTCTTAGTTTGAAATATCGTGGGTGGTATGCAGGAAAAACATTGGCATCTGAAACAGTGCCCGCTTTTTGAAAAACTGAGTTCCGAGCAGGTACTGTCTCTAGAATCAGTTTCTCAATCGCGGACATTTGACAAGGGGAGCATGGTCTACATGCCCGCTGATGCTGGCGAGTCGGTCATGTTGCTGACCACAGGTCGCATCAAGCTGTACCACATTACCCCAGAAGGTAAGCAAACATTGCTGGCTCTCATTGAGCCGGGGGAAATTTTTGGCGAACTCGCTGTCTTCGAGAGTGGCGGTCGCGAAGAATTCGCGGAAACCATGCTGAAATCGACTCTGATTAAGATCCCTCGTCAAGCAATTCAGGAACTCATGGAGAGCCACGCGAACGTCGCCGTGGGTGTGACAAAACTGATGGGGTTTCGCAGACGACGTGTCGAACGACGTTTAAAATCGCTGCTATTTCGTTCTAATCGGGAACGGTTGATTCACTTGCTGTTGGAACTCGCTGATCAATACGGAACTTCAACTCCCAATGGTGTTCGACTTGGCATTAAACTCTCTCATCAAGAGCTAGCGAGTATCATTGGCAGCACACGTGAAACAGTCACTGTCGTATTAGGGGAGCTT
>JABJMI010000607.1 GCA_018659505.1 Planctomicrobium sp. | reverse complement strand
TCTGGATTATCCATGACATTCCAGGTGAAGATTTCTAAGTCCTAAATCAAAGTGTTGTTCACAGCAAATTTCACTGTTTTCATAATGTAGTCAGAATACTGTCGTTTATTGTGCTAATCTGAGAGATCTCTTTAATTCCGGTTAACATTTGTACCGATTGAATGTCGAATTCGTCCAGTAGATCAGCGAGTTTCCGAAGAATAGTGATTTTGAGTTGGATTCTCGAATAGTGTTGAGGAAGTAAACTAGCGTTATTGGTGAATCTTCGAGTAAGTTTCGCCAAGCTCAGCTTGTCGAATAAATTTTATCCATTATAATGAACTATTGATTTCCATAAGAATCTTCTATGACGTTACTTTCTTGGTAACGGATTTTTGAAATATTTAACTGTTTGGGGAAGAGTCCCCACCTGGAGGAATGTGTGGTTCGGTTGCGTTTACGTGATAATGAGTCGGTACAAGATGCAGTTCGTCGGTTTCGCAAACTGGTTGAACATAGTGGCGTCAAAAAAGAACTCCGCAAGCGTGAGTTCTACGAAAAGCCAAGTGAGTTGAATCGCCGTGAGAAACGACGTGCGAAAAACCGTGCTCGCATGAACCAAATGATGAACGGTTGAGACTGCCGGTGAATACCGAAGCAGATGAAATACTTGAAGCACGCTCGATAGCGTGCTTTTTTTAATTGGTTTGTCGAACAATTTCGTGGCAATTTCATCCATAAAGAAATTTACCGCGGAGGCGCTGAGACGCGGAGAAATGAAAACAGATAGCGTTGATTACGATACTTTGGTCATTTGATTCAGATGCAAATCGGATGATTTTAAGTCAGTGGACCGACATTTTAGGAGAAATTGGTTCTGTCCAGCGATTGTGGTGATTGATATCATCGCTGTGAACTCGACACTGATTGAAGGTTTCGATATCAAATTCACTGAAGAACCTTCAATTGAATAGATTTAAGAAGAGCGATTTTCAGGTTGATCCTTATATTTCGAGGTCGATTGCGGAACCTCATCACTGGAAAGCTGAACAGACATGACACACGCCTGGCACGACGTTACTCCTGGTGAAAATCTTCCTGGAGAGTTTACATCTGTCGTCGAAATCCCCAAAGGTTCCAACATTAAGTATGAGCTGGATAAGGAAACTGGTCTCCTTAAAGTCGATCGGATGCTCTATTCGGCGGTCTACTACCCAGCGAATTACGGATTCATTCCTCAAACGTACGCTGAAGACGACGATCCGCTCGATGTTCTGGTGATGTGTCAGGAACCTGTTGCCCCGTTGACATTGGTGAAAGCACGAGCAATCGGGCTGATGGTCATGATCGACGCTGGTAAGAAGGACCATAAAATACTCGCGGTTGCTTCGAATGATCCAGAGTACAGCCACGTGGAGCACCTCAACGAAATCCCGACTCACCGGCTCGCAATGGTTCGCAGATTTTTTCAGGATTACAAAATGCTGGAAGGCAAGACCGTTGAAGTAGACGATTTCTTGCCAGCTGAAGCTGCATTACCGATTATCGAGAAATCACTCGAAGAGTACAGTCGACGTCGACGTCGAGGATTCGCTGAACTGAATAAGTCTTAGCGTTTTGATTCACAATAGATGGTCGAATTATAATTGATAGTTGCACACTTAAAGTGTGCAACGACGTGACCAAAAAATTTGATCAGGCGTAACAGACTCCTGCGGTTTTATATCGTCCGATCTCACGAACAATCTACAAGTCCGACTGATAAGTTGCCGCCATGGAAGCCGTCGAAAAATACCTCTCAGACAATGCTGGTCGTAATATCGAGGAACTCAAACAACTCCTCCGAATCCCCAGCATCAGTGCCGACTCCAAGTATGCTTCCTCAATGACTGAAGCTGCTGAGTTCGTGCGAAAGCAACTCGCTGACAGCGGATGCAATGCGGAAATTGTCGAAACGGCTGGTCATCCGATTGTCTTCGGCAGCTGGACCAACAAGCCCGGAGCACCAACCGCTTTGGTCTATGGTCACTACGACGTTCAACCGCCTGATCCGCTCGACGAATGGGTGACTCCACCGTTCGAACCTGATGTCCGCGACGGCAATATCTATGCCCGTGGTGCGACCGATGATAAGGGGCAGATGTATACTCACATCAAATCGGTCGAAGCCTGGTTGAAGACCGTTGGCGAGCTGCCGGTGAATGTGAAATTCATCATCGAAGGCGAAGAAGAAGTTGGCAGCGACAACCTCGACAAATTCCTGGAAGAGAACAAAGAGAAATGTGCCTGCGACATCGCTGTCGTGAGCGATACATCTCAATACGCTCCTGGAATTCCTGCAATTACGTACGGTCTGCGAGGGATCATGTGTTGTGAGGTGACGTTGCATGGTCCGAATCAGGATTTACATAGTGGAGTCTTTGGTGGCTCAATCACCAATCCTGTCAACGCCTTGGCAACACTTATTGGAAAGCTCATCGATGAGCAGGGGAACATTCAGATCCCAGGATTCTATGATGATGTTATTCCTCTCACTGATGAAGAACGTGCAGCCTTCGCAGCACTTCCTTTTAAAGAACAGGATTACATGAAAAGTCTGGGAGTTTCAGCGACTCATGGCGAGGCAGGCTATACGACTCTCGAAAGACGCTGGGGGCGCCCCACTTGTGATGTGAACGGAATCATCGGTGGCTACACTGGCGAAGGTCCAAAAACAATTGTCCCCGCCAAAGCGACAGCGAAAATCTCTTGTCGATTGGTCCCGAACCAGACTGAGCCAAAAATTGTCGAGAGCTTAGAAAAATTTCTGCGAGAGCAATGTCCTCCGGGGCTGAAGTTGGAATTCAATCATTGGCACGGTTGCCCCGCAGTTGTCTGTGATTTGAACAGTCCTTATATGTCCGCTGCTAAGTCAGCGATTGAAAAAGGATTCGGCACAGCACCCGTGTTGATTCGCGAAGGAGGTTCTATACCTGTTGTGGGAACCTTCAAAGAAATCCTGGGAGTCGATACGCTGCTCCTTGGTTGGGGGCAGAATACCGATAATCTTCATAGCCCCAACGAAAAATTCAGCCTCGAAGCCTTCCAACAGGGAACCCGCTCCAGTGCCTGGCTTTGGAACGAACTTGGGGGTCAGTAAAACGATCTATTTTCAATCTTGCATTTGTACCCGGTACAAGATCCCATGGCGACTCAGTTTTCATTTATCAGCACAATGGGTTGCACACAATGAAGTGTGCAGCTAACCACAAACATATTTCCTATTTCCCAACTCTTCATTTCTATTCAATACCTTTGCCCATCTCCTCTAGCCCCTTGCCCATCTACAATGCTTGACCTGCAATTCATCTGCGACAATGCGGAACTCGTTGAACAGAACTGTAAAAATCGTGGCGTTGAATGTGACGTTCCGAAGATTCTGGAATTGCGTCAGCAGCGAAGTTCTCTGATTTCAGCGGGGGACAGTATTCGACAACAGCAAAAGGAATCAGCAGGCAAAATTCCCAAAGCGACCGCTGAAGAACGACCGGCTCTTATCGCAGCGGGCAAGCAACTCAAAGTAGACGTCGCAGAGAATGAAGCAGAACTGAAAGTTGTTGAAGCAGAGCTTTTCGAAGAACAATCAAATCTGCCGAACATGACTCATCCCGCTGCTCCAATGGGCGGTGAAGACGATGCGACTCTTTTGAGAACATGGGGCGAGCCGACGAAATTTGATTTCGAACCGAAAGATCATGTTCAGTTAATGGCTGATCTCGATCTCGTCGATTTCGAAGCGGGTGCGAAAGTCGCTGGCTCAGGGTTTTACTTTTTAAAGAACGAAGCGGTCATGTTGGAGATGGCACTTGTTCAATTCGCTATTGAGAAGGTCCGAGCCGAAGGATTTACTCTTTACACAACTCCTGATCTTGCTCGACAAGAAGTTTTACAAGGAACAGGTTATCAACCGCGTGGACCAGAGACTCAAATCTACAGTATTGAAAACACAGACCTCTCTTTGATTGCCACCGCGGAGATCCCTTTAGGGGGAATGTTACGAGACCAAATTCTGGACGAAGCTGAGTTACCAATTAAGGCAGCCGGTGTCTCACACTGTTTCCGAACCGAAGCTGGCGGACACGGCAAAGCTTCGAAGGGGATCTATCGAGTTCATCAATTTACAAAGGTCGAAATGTTCGGCTTCACCGCTCCGAATGCAGAGGACTCAGACGCACTTCATGAATTGATCGTGAAGATTGAAGAAGAGATCTTCCAGGCGTTGGAGATTCCTTATCAGGTCATCGATACCGCTGCCGGCGATCTGGGCGGTCCTGCTTATCGGAAATTCGACATCGAAGCCTGGATGCCTGGTCGCGGCGATGGAGGGACTTATGGCGAAGTTACTTCTGCTTCAAACTGTACTGACTTCCAAGCGAGACGACTCGGGATTCGCTGTAAGACCGCAGAGAAGAAAGGAACACAGTTCGTTCACACTCTCAACGGGACAGCGGTCGCCGTCACCCGCGCTATGATCGCTCTGATCGAAAACCATCAACAAGCCGACGGTAGCATTCGCATTCCGAAAGCCATTCAAAAATGGATGGGCTGCGAAAGCATCACCGCGAAGTCTTAATCGCAGAGTCTTGAAGTGCCACGCGTCTTGAGTTGCGCAACTTACTGATTTTCAGTAGGTGGTGACCATGAGCTTGAAGAAGAAACATACGCGGGATGGGGTGTTGTCGCTGGCGCTTGGATTGGTAGAGGCTTACGGCGAGCGATTGACGTTGATGGCATTTCAGCGAGAGACGGGAATTTCGCAGCGGGTGATTTATGATCTGTTTGGTAGCTGGAAGTCTGTGCGGGTGGAAGTGGGGTTGATGGCTGAGGCTCCGCGGTCGCTGCATAAGGTGACGCGGGAAGAGATTCTGGAACGGATGCAGAATGTGGTCAGCTCGCAAGGTGAGAATATCACGATGCGATTCTTCATGCAGACCACGGGACTTTCGGCGCGGATGATCGAGACGCGATTCGGGACCTGGGGAGAGTTGCGGGTCGCTGTCGGTTTGAGCCGGAGAGCGAAGATTCAGCAGGTGTATTACGACGAAGAGATTCTGCTCGATTTATATCGGGTTTATCGAATCTTTCGAGAACGTCCGGTGTACGACAAACACAAGCTGCGCGGGGGACGAATCAGTCCGGGAACGATTTGTCATCGTTTAGGTTCGTGGGACTGGGCATGTCGCCGGTTGAGAGACTTGCTGTATGGCGAGGGGCATTTTAATGAGAAGATGCCGTTGCCGGAGGTGCTGGAGGAGAAGGTAAGATTGGATAGAGAGAATAGGGCTTGAGAGATTGAGGGGCGGGAGATGGGGGCGAAACGATGAATCGTTGTGGTTTGTGGGTGGCACATACTTGAAGTGTGTGGCTAAATTCGTTCAATGAAAGAAGCCCCGAGCGATCAGAGATTGATCGCTCGGGGCTTTGAATTGAAAAACAGAATTAGCTTGTCACAGTTTTTACGCGGCAAACAAGATTGAAGGCTTACTTCAGAAAATCAGGAAGAAGAGGTAGAGCGATTCGATCACTTTGTGGTGGAGCGAAAAGTAATAACTCTTTTATTGGAGCACTTTTTACTGACTTTGATTCACCCTCCGGCGGCCAGATCTGGGAAGCTGACAATTTTCCGAGAGCTTGCTGGCAGGTACACTTGGCATTATTACAAGTGACACATGCATCGAAGGTAGTAATCTTGATCTCAAGGTAATCATCAATTTTGTAGACCGGCCATTCTGCGATGTCTGCGTGTTTCGTATTTCTTAATCTAAGGCAACCAAGCACACGAATCGCCTTAATGTCAGCTTTCTGATAGTTACTCCTTCGCATGGCCTGATCAATGAGCCCTTGTAAATCAGTGCGATTAATCGCTGCGGTTGGAGTTCCGTCTGCATCGAGTGTGACAGGAATTGAATTCGGAAACGGAATGTAGAATTCCTTATTGTCGGTGTCGGTAAGTTTCTTGAACTCTTTTTCATCAGTCGAAACTTCGACCTGAAATGCGACATCAATTGCTTTGACATCTTTTGCAAAGGCACAAGCCGGGATCTTCAAGCTGGAATTCTTCTCAATGCTCACAACATAGCGAGGAGTTGAGTTGGAATCGATACAAACTTTCAGAGTCCCTTCGTTCTTCTTTTCCGCCCAAGTCACTTTCGTGATTTGGCGGGCGTCAACAGCTTCGACTTTCTTTTCAATAGCTTCCAGCTTTGCAGAGACGGCAGCTAATTGCACGTTTGCTTTCTTTGCAGCTGGCGGTTCGATGGCTGGAACTCGAATGCGGCTGGTGACTCCGTGAGGCGTTGCGAGATGCACATCGACATAATACTTCGGATCATCCGATTCCTTGATTTTGACTTCTGAAGTCATCACTGATGAAGGAACAAGGACGCTGATAATGTCGCGATTGACGACTTTCTTGCTATCGGTGACATCCATGCCGCCAGCGATGACACGCGTTCCTTCTCCAAGTGATGTGAAGTTCTTGCCAATAAGGAAAATCTGCGTTGGTCCGAGTGGGTTAGCATCGGAGATGACTCTCTTTTCTTCTGTCTGGACATCCAATTTTGAGGTGGTTGTGTCTTTTGTTGTGACGTCTAAATTGCTACCCGGTGGAAGTTCGTTGCCGGTGGCGACGAGAATCCCGGGAGCACCGTACCAGTCGAGGAGTTGCGGTCCCAGGTCTGAGATGCCTGAATTGAATGCTTCAAAACCACTGAGGGTGTTTTCGTAAGGGACTTGAATCATTTCTGATTGCAATGGAAGTTGGTGATCAATTCGGTTGATCGCTCTTTGCAGATGCGCAATCTCTTCTGGACGGTACAAATGCTGATCTTGTACGCACTGATGAACAAGATTGCGTACTTCTGTCAATTCACGACTGAGACCAACTGCATCGGACAGGTCATTCTTTCTTTTGAATGGCTTATGGAACAGGTCCTTGCCGATTTTGAAGTAGTTGGTTTGAATGTCGACGCACATGTAAGGGATGAATGAAGGCATGACGACGAGGGCGGTACATTCCCGCATGCCCGCTTCGAGCATACGATCTCGCAGGGCTTGTTCCCGGTTACGTCCACCGATTAAGAGGTCGCGAAATTTCGTTTCTAGATTCCCTGGAACAGGCGGAGTTTGGACGCGAGGATAGAATCGCCAGCCGAACGTATCTTCGCCAAAGGCGTATCCGACTGACGTTCGATTTAATTCAATTGTTTCGAGATCGTACTCTAGTCGACGGACGTAACGATCAAGATTCTGGGCAGAAAATAGACCTTGTGAAAACCCAATGGCAACAGCCATTTGAAGTTCGCGTCGCTGACTGAATGCGCTGCCGACATTCTGGTCATCAGTAACGGGGTCTAAAGCAAAGACTTTGACTGGCCAACGGCAACGGACGTATTGGTTAAAGGCTTGCCGAGCTTCAATCGATGGTCGAGGACCGTAGAAATCGATTCCATTATGATTTAGGCAGGGACAGCCTTTTTCGACTTCGATCTCCCGCATGTCTTGCTTGAGTCGTTCATTCAGTAATGCAGATTCTAATATGACCTGCCAACCTAGGTAAGCTGTTGTTGAGAAATCTGCTTCAGGGAAGTGGTTTTTCAGGTCTGAGTAGTAGAAATAACGGTGTTGACTTAGCGTACGCTGCCTCTGATATTCTGGGGGAGTTTGATTTTTATATCTATCGTATGGTTTATCGAAAAGACGATCACGCTTGAAATCAAAATAGTCATCTAATGCATCTTCGCCTTTACGGCGAACAGATTTAACTGCGTTTACGAGATCCTGACTGCAGTGTGTCCGCCAGAATTCCATCATGTCGATGTGGTGGCGGTAAGTCTCAAAAACGATTGTCTCAGACTTTTCTGTTGGGGGCTTTTTTTTCTTTTTACTCCGAGTCATTCTCACCTGCATTGAACTACCAGTCAAAATATCAACAACTGGTTGTGAAGGAGTAACACCTTCAATATCCTTTCTCGATTTCGATGTTTCAGTTATATTCGAAATTTCCCCATGCTCTACGAATTCCTGGCTTAGCATCTCGTAAGAGCCAGCAATCTCCTGACGCAAGAATCTTCGTACATCTTCGTAATTCACTTGATGCACATCGGGACGAAGAACTTGGTATGCTAGCAAAGAAACAGGGATCAAAGACGTTCCGTCAACAAAATTGTTGTGTGATAGAGTGACTGCTTGTTTTAATTGACTTCCATTTCCAGTCGGAAGGAACTCATAAGCTCCTTGCCGGTAAGACTGGAAAATATCGTTGAGCAATCGCGTCAGAAGCCATTGAAATTTTTCACTGAAAATTTTGCTAGGTGGTTGTTCAAAAGGATTTTTTTTCGAATATCCTTTACTGAAAGATGAAACGATTTCTTCCTCATTAATCTCAAGAACGACATTTTCATTTGTTGTATGACGACTAATTAACGAACTTGGAAAACGCTTAAGCTGTAATTGCTTTAATCTGATAAACTCAGTTTGATCCAAGCTGACTCGACTTCCTTTCTCTAAAAGAAAAGTCAGTTCGCTTAGCTCGTTTTTGTTCAGGAGGTCGTTGCCATACTCTGGGGTTTTCCATTCATAAATTTCTTTTATGGGCTCTAAAATTAAATCAAGTTTCTCAAATGTTTGATCTGCTTCAACGATATTTTGTTTGTACAGTTCACTCGATGGATGGCGATCCTCAAGAGAAATTCGAATGACTGCCAAATTAAGAAGTAGACCACGAATTTCTTTGAACAAAGCATCTGGGTTCTGGTGTGCGTCAATCACACTATTAACTTTGTTTAACTGTGACTTGATCTCAATGTCCGATTCTGTTTTCAGGAGTTCGTTAGATATTTTTTTTATGTCATCCAAAATCGCTTTCATTGTATCGTTATCTGTAGTGTCCGAAGCAATAATAGAGTATCGATAGAGAGTCCAAAAAAGTGAAGTTTTCTCATAAGAGTTGTCATTGGACATTTCAGTGACTAATCGCATCACAGTTGGTGAAATTCGATCCACAACACCATTCACCACAAAGTTCCGAAACACTTCTGGGAGCAATTCTTCGCTTTCGTAGGGATCGACGGTGATGGCGATTTCGGCGCCGTAGCCTTTGCGGGTTTCACGACCAGGAAGGACGGAAACCGGAATGCGGAGTAAATTCAAGGCATAACCAGGTGAGTCGCCTTCGTTAAGACGGCGGAGGGAATTGAGATGCTCCAAGTAGCGTTTCTTTTGGTTCAAGAAGGTGACTGGTTCAAGAGAAATTCCTGAAATTTCTCCGACTTCACCCTTATCATTGGTGCCGGTGAATTTTGTTTCGATATTGGTTCCGAATTTGTCGCTGCGCGGAATTATGCGACTAGTTGGTGAATTGAGTTCGCTTGAACCTGGCAAAAGGCTGGCAAAAGGCTGGCAACATCGACGTTGATGGTCTGGGCGTTTTGACTGCTAGTATCGGAACCTGGAGGAGTGATTGCAGGGATATTGCCAGATACTGCCAGGGCACTGGCTAGAAATGCAACATCACGTGTTGATTCTTTTGCCTGAAGAGTTGAACGAAATCGTGGTAGTTCGAGCTTCATTTGCGTTTCGAACTCTTCACGATGCCGCAACAGTCGCGATTCGCCCCAGACATCGGGTTTTTTGGCAACGATCACGCCGTGGTCATCGATTTGCTTCTGTAATCGATCGATGCGTTTCGCAACTTCTTCGATGGTCGTTGTTCCGAATGACCAGCCATCTGCGAAAATATTGGGTGGAATGATTCCGTTGATGAGTGTCAATGTGATGAGACACCAAACGGTGTGCCGTCGCCGATCCATGGGAATGCCCTTAAAAGAGATTCAAAGAACGATGGATGACCCCCTAATTCATTAGACAGCCCGCGTATCCATCAAGACTGTTATCGGGAATGGGCTGATTGCAGGGATTATGAAAGACGACAGAGAAACTGAAAATTAAAACAACCGTTAGATTGTGTGATTAAATGTTGTGGAGTCAGGAAAGGTTGCCTAGTCCGTA
>JABJMI010000653.1 GCA_018659505.1 Planctomicrobium sp. | reverse complement strand
GGGCGACGCTGCTCCCGGGGACATTCGTGCGTTTGATGTTGAAAATGGCAAACAAGCTTGGCGATTCCACACCGTTCCAAGAGAAGGCGAATTCGGCAATGAGACATGGGCAAAAGATTCTTGGGGAAATCGTGGTGGAGCCAATGCCTGGGGCGGATTGAGCGTTGACGTCGAGCGAGGCATGGTCTTCGCCGGTCTTGGTTCAGCGGCATTCGACTTTTATGGTGGAGATCGTCATGGGGATAACCTGTTTGCGAATTGCACGATTGCCCTCGATGCAAAAACAGGAAAGCGACGTTGGCATTTTCAGACGCTACGGCACGATATGTGGGACCACGATCTGCCTATCTATCCGAATTTAGTCACTGTCACTCACGAAGAGAAAAAGATTCCTGCCGTCGCGCAGGTCACGAAGACCGGGTACGTCTATCTCTTTGATCGTGAAACCGGTGAACCCTTATTTGAGATCCAAGAACGTGCAGTTCCTGCTTCAGATGTTCCAGGCGAAAAGGCTTCGCCGACACAACCGATTCCAGTAAAGCCTCCACCGTTTGCAGTACAACATTTTGACGAATCGAATGTCACGAATATCTGAGTCGAAAACCGGGACTACGTACTGAACCTGATAAAAGGTATTCGCACTGGGGAGGCATTTCTTCCGCCGAGTCTGGAAGGATCAGTCGTGATGCCCGGATATCACGGAGGAGCGAACTGGTCCGGTGCTTCATTCGATCCACAAACTGGAATCCTCTATGTCAATTCAAACAATGTCCCGAATGTCATCACTTTGGAAAAGGCAAATCCTGATGCGAAATATCAGTATCGACACAAGGGATACATTCAAATCAAGGACCAGGAAGGCTACCCCGCTATCAAGCCACCTTGGGGAGTATTGACCGCTATCGACTTGACTCAAGGGAAGCTTGCTTGGCAGGTTCCACTCGGAGAATATGAAGAATTAACCGCACGTGGGATTCCACAAACCGGCACGGAAACCTTCGGAGGGACGATTGTGACCGCTGGTGGATTGGTCTTTATCGCTGGCACAAAAGACGAAAAGTTTCGCGCGTTTGATAAGGCGACTGGAGAAGTTTTGTGGGAACACAAACTTCCAGCCGGTGGTTACGCAACTCCAGCGACTTACTCAGTCAACGGCAAACAATATGTCGTCATCGCTGCCGGAGGAGCGGGTAAGCTTGGAACCAAAGCTGGTGACTCGTTCGTGGTCTTTTCGCTTTCTGATGAATGAAAAAAGATTTGCCACCCACATAATGTGGGTGGTAAACCTATCAGCGAATTAAGAATTAGCGCCGTGGCACTTCTTGTATTTCTTTCCGCTTCCGCATGGGCAAGGATCATTGCGACCGACTTTTTCATCGAAGTTTCGAATCGGTTCAATCGCTTTGTTTTCTTGTCCGGGTTCAGGACCGCTTGATTCTTCTCCGGAGAATTCATTCGCTGCCGATTCTGCCTGGGCATGATGTGCTGAGGCATTCGACCAAAGCGAATCGAGGAACTCCGCCGAGCTCTCAGACTCTAAGCGGAAGATTGCGGAGGTGACCTGCTCTGCGATGCGGTCCCACATTGCTTCGAAGGCTTTCATTCCTTCGCGTTTGTATTCGACTTTCGGATCTTTTTGAGCGTACCCAACAAGACCAATTCCACTGCGAAGGTGATCCATATAATAGAGATGCTCTTTCCAAGCGTGGTCGAGCATTTCCATGAGCAGCATACGTTCTGCTTGTCCAAGTTCGGGTCGGAAGCGTGCATCGACTTTTTGTAAAGCAAGATTCCGACCTTTCACTGGTTCAAGTTCGTCGAGTTCGCCATCGGAAACCTCAACCTGCATCTGCTCACGCATGAACTGGATAAGTCGCGTGAGATCGCGAGCTTCCTCTTCTTCACCTTCTGGTCTCAGAGTAAAGACATCATCGAGTAGATCTCTCAATTCATCACGCGCTTCAGGAGCCGGGAAGAATTGTCCACTGCGGTCGACAAGCACATCTCCAATTTGCGGACGTTCTTTCTCTTTGAAGTCAGCCTCAACTAAGTTCGTTTCAAATCGACTATTTGCCCAGCCCATAAGACCGGCTCTGTCAGTTTGTTGACCGCTGAGATACTTGTTCATCCCGATCACAACCGGAAAGCGAATTTCTTTCTCGCGATATCGTTCACGCACACGTTGCTGAACTAATGTAATGGCATCTAGTGGCTCATCGAATTTCGCGAATTCTTCAGATTCCATTTCGACACCGAATTGGTGTTTCAGCCAACCTGCAAGTTGCTTCGCTCCGAAGTCATCAGCCAGAATAGTGTCGAGTGGACTAAAGTCCCAGCGTTCGATTGCTTCATTCGAGCGATCAATCATGTAGCGGAAGACTTTATCTCGGTCGAGTTCGTCGCCTTCCATCTCATCGCGAGAAATCTTGCGAAGTTCCCGGTCGTTGATATTCAAATTAAATTGACGGTTCGCCCAAGTTGCCAGCGTTTGCCAGTTCCAGTCGCGTTGATCACCTTCTTCGGGAAGGTTCTCAGCCATTTGATCTTCGATAAGAACTTCAGCTTGCCGTTGTCCTTCGCTGCGCATGAACTCGGACATCTGATCCTTGTCCATATTGCTCACGTCTACAGGATCAACAATCAGTCCCAAGTTTTGCGAAGCGAAAGCCGCAGCCGTTTCCCAACGATACTGTCGAGCAAGGAATTGACCTGCCCATTTATCGATCTGTTGATTCAACATGCCACCGATCAGGTCGCGGCAGTTCACGCCATCGAGAATATCCTGACGATAGCTGTAGACTTCTTTCCGCTGATGGTCCATGACTTCGTCATATTCGAGCAAGCTTTTTCGTGACTCGAAGTGACGTTCTTCTACTCTCTTCTGAGCTTTTTGAATCTGACGTGAAACCATCGGATGCTCGATGCTCTCGCCTTCTTCCATGCCGAGCCAAGTCAGCATTCCCTTTACTTTCTCACCTGCGAAGATTCGCATCAAGTCGTCTTCGAGGGAAAGGAAGAATCGACTGGAGCCGGGATCACCTTGACGACCGGCACGACCACGTAGCTGTAAATCGATACGGCGAGAATCATGGCGTTCTGTGCCGACAACATGTAGACCACCAAGTTCAGCGACCTTGCGTCCGTCGACTTTCATGCCTTCTTCGTCAGCGATTTTGTCGGAAAGTTCATCCCACTCGATCTTTGGAACATCTAGCCTTGAGGCGTATTTGTTTTTGAGGATATCCCACGCCATGTGCTCTGGATTACCACCGAGGACAATATCTGTTCCACGACCGGCCATGTTTGTGGCGATTGTTAATGCACCGAGTCGTCCTGCTTGCGCAACGATTTCCGCTTCGCGTTCATGAATCTTCGCGTTCAAGACATTGTGACTGACGCCACGTTTGGAGAGCATTGATCCGAGGCGTTCACTCTTTTCAACCGAGACGGTTCCGACGAGAATCGGACGACCAGTTTTGTTGACTTCCACGATTTCATCGACGACGGCGTGCCATTTTTCCTTTTCGGAGCGATAAATGGTGTCCTGCATATTGATGCGTTGCATCGGACGGTTCGTTGGGACAGCGACGACATCGAGTCCATAAATCTTGTAGAACTCATTCGCTTCGGTCATCGCGGTTCCGGTCATTCCGCAAAGCTTGTTGTAGAGCTTGAAGTAGTTTTGCAGCGTAATCGTCGCCAAAGTCTGGCTGACTTCTTTGATACGCACTCCTTCTTTCGCTTCAGCGGCTTGATGAAGTCCGTCGCTCCACTGCCGACCGGGCATCGGACGACCGGTATGTTCATCAATGATGATGACTTCATCTTGGACAACCATGTAGTTGACATCTCGTTTGTAGAGATGATGTGCCTTCAGCGAATTATCGATGAGGTGCGGCCACTCCATGTTACCGGAAGCATAAAAGCTTTCGACGCCCGCGAGTTCTTCCGCTTTGCGAACACCTTCGTCAGTCAAATGGCAAGAGTGTTCCTTTTCCTTGACTTCGAAGTGAACATCACGGAGGAGTTGCCGCGCAATCCGATCCGCTTTGGGATATTTGGTGACATCATCATACGCCGGACCAGAGATGATCAACGGAGTACGCGCTTCATCAATCAGAATGTTATCAATCTCATCGACGACTGCATAATCGAGTGGTCCCTGCACTTGCAAATTTGCAGTCGGCTTCATGTTATCACGGAGATAATCGAAACCGAATTCGTTATTGGTTCCGTAGCAAATGTCGCAAGCATAATTGACTTGCCGTTCCGACGGACGCATTTGTCCCTGGATTGCACCG
>JABJMI010000357.1 GCA_018659505.1 Planctomicrobium sp. | reverse complement strand
TTAATTTCAGCAACAATATTACTCGAAGTACCAGTTTGTTTGAGTCGTTCTCCTGCCACAGTTTCGCTACTATTCGCAGCAGACTGATTCTTCCTTTGATGTGGAATGATTGCCATGGATTGGCTGAATGCTTTGATACTCTTCTGTCTGATCGCAGGCAATACGACGATCTGGGTCGCCTATGTGAATCGGACTCACTCTCTGCCGCTCTCTTGCGGAATCTTACATCGCCTGCGTCGACTGCACGACATCATGATCATTGTAGTCCCGTTACTGCTGATCGTCCTGTTGGGGCTGACCGGACCGAAACTCCTCTTGGGGGGAAGCTGGAGCGATGTTTCGACAATATGGTGGGTCGCTATCTGCTTATGTGGATTCGGTTTTTTAGGTCTGCTGGTGGCGATTTCTCGACATTGGTTTCAGCCTCCTCCGACTCAGCTTGTTTCAATCTCTTCGAAGACGATTGATGTTGCTCATGAATTGGGACATCTACCCGTCAAAGAGGGCAAGTACGAAAGACTCGCAAGGCTTTCGATGAACCATCAATTCACTGTCGAATTGAATGAGAAAACTTTTCAGCTGGCTGCACTTCCAAACGAACTCGACGGCTTGACGATTCTGCATATTTCCGACTGGCACTTTATGGGGACCATCGATAAAGAATTCTTCGAGTACGTCGCTGAACTCTTGTCTGCGAATTCTGTCGATCTCGTCTGTTTCTCCGGCGATCTCATCGACAGTATGGATTGTGTTGAGTGGATACCCGACACGCTCGGAAAGCTCTCTGGGAAGTATGGGAACTACTTCATCCTCGGGAATCATGACTGGTATCAACAGCCAGAAGACATTCGGAATGCACTGCACAACATCGGCTGGATTGATGTCTCATCGAGAACGCTCAACATTTCGCTGAATGAAATCACATTGCAACTTGGTGGAGATGAAACACCGTGGATGGGGTCGCAACCCGAGTTCGATTCCGATGCAGACTTCCGCCTGTTGTTGTGCCACACACCGGACAACTTCAAAGACGCGCAGCGAGCAGGAGTCCATCTCATGCTCGCTGGTCACAATCATGGCGGACAAGTCCAGTTGCCAATCATTGGTCCCGTGTATTCGCCCAGTAAATACGGAACACGCTACGCCTCTGGAATCTTCTGGTCCGAGCCGACGCTCATGCACGTCTCGCGTGGACTCTCGGGGCGTCATCCGTTTCGGTTCCGATGTCTACCCGAAGTGACGAGAATCACTCTCAGGGCAGAGCAACCGTAGGTTGCGTGAAGCTAACCTGAATTCTGTGCCACTTCCAGATGCGTGCTCAAAGTGCGTTACGGTTTGTAACGACATGTTGTTAATTGAGCGAAACGTCTCTTGTTTACGCTGCCTGATTGCATCAGATATTCATCGAGCTGAATGTTGCTCTAAGTCGCTGTTCGAATTGCACTTACAAGGAGTACCGAAAGTCAAAGCGTTTTTCATGTTGCTTTTTTGGCACTTCTTGTGCTTATTCTGCAACAGACTTTCTTTCTGGTTCGGCGGTTGAGAGCCCGTCGAACCGGAATCTTTCTAACACTCCTCACAATCAAATCTCGTGAGGATCTCGATCTTAAATTTTGAACGAATCGTTAAAACATTTTGTTCAACGGGCTTTGCGCTGCGCGAATAGGTAGGAGCGTGGCAGCTTGCTCCAGGAATTTATAAGTCTCTTCTATTCAAAAACTTAGGCTGTCTGGGACCACTCTCTATACGCAAAGCGGCACGCACGCTGCCTTCTGTTTTTGCATCACAAATGTTTTGAACTCAGATAAAACAAGCTCTCTCCGAACAATAGACTCGAAATGAAATGTCTCGTTCGATTGTACTGAGTTCATAGTCATCACAGGTTCCAGGAAAGAAAGTCGAACTCATGTACAACGTATTGACCTCTCTACTTAATGATGAAGCTGGTTTCATCGTCTCAGCAGAACTCGTTTTAGTTGCCACCATTTTGGTGATCGGACTGATTGTTGGACTCTCCGAAGTACAGCACGCATTGAATGCAGAATTGAACGATGTCGCTGAAGCAATTGGTTCACTTAATCAAAGTTATTTCTACAGTGGCTTCTCTGCCTCCAAGATGAACGGCGCAACAAAGTCTTATGTTAAAGGCTCGTTCTTTGATGACCTTGCAGACGATTGTGACAACAATCAATGCGACATTAGCTGCGATTACCCACGCAACGAAGCACCGAAAATGGGTAACGGAGACTAAATCTCTCTGAGCTTGAACAAGATCAATCAGCGAAGTGCTGAATGTGTGTGAAGTGTGCGTTACACCTGTGATGGTGGATCGGTGAGGACTGACTTCAGTCGCCGAATCGCTCGAAGATATCTCATCCCGGCAGCTGCCGGTGAGAGGTCCAGAGCCTCGGCGACCTCACCGTTCCCCAGGTGTTCCACGTGTCGCATCACAACGATTTCTCTCTCCGATTCATCTAACTGATCGAGAGCTTCTAAGAAGCGTTCTTCCAGTTCTTTTCGAATCGTCGCTGCCGCGGGAGTCAGTTCCTGATCACTCAGTTGAGCTGCCAAATCGAGCGAGGAACGATCTCCAAACTTTCTGCCTTGCAACGGTTGTTCTCTATCGACCGAACGCTTCTGAGCATGATGCCGACGATGCAAGTCAATCATCCGGTCTTTCGCCAACTGACGCACCCAAAGATGAAACGGCATCGACGGGTCAGCGACGTAGTCTTTCAAACGACGATTTGCTTCGATCAGGACATCTTGTACAACATCACTAGCATCGACTCGTCCGGAAATTTTTCTATCGAGACGAAAATGCACCAACCGCCGCAGCGCATCTCGATGCCGATTCATTAAATCATTAACAGCATTCTCATCACCAGCGGCAACGGCACGAACAAGTTCTTGTGTGACCTCATGTTCCGGCCAGATTGACTTGTCAGACATGAAGTTTCCTGTCGGGAGCGAGGAGATGAACGGTCTGATTTCCAAGGTTTAATCTGTCACACATCGATTGAAATATCAACCGCTGATTGACCACTCTTCTTCTTGTACCAATTTCAGTGGAGAGCCATCCATATTCTTCAGAGTCGCTCCCTCTTGTTTTAAAACGTAAGCAAATCGCTTCGGGATACGGCATTCATAGATCACGTTGCTCTCTTCATACTCAGTTTTTGTGACTTCTGCATGTTCAGCAAGAAACGAATAGACTTTTCCATTTCCAGCGTCGGCTTCGACGCGTGCTTCGAGAAATCCATCTGCTAAGCGAGCACAGACTGCATCCTGGAATTTCTCTAATCCCGTTTTTTCTTTAGCACTGACAGTGATCGAGTTGGGGAATTTCACTCGCAAAACATCAATCGCAGCGCGATCTTTTGCAGCGTCAACTTTGTTGAGAACGAGAATTGGATCTTCGCTGTCAACACCGACATCGCCCAATACCTCATTCACTGTTTTGATGTGGTCGAATGCATCTGGATGTGAGCAATCAACAACATGCAATAACAGGTCTGCGTGCCGAGCTTCTGAAAGAGTCGATTTGAACGAGGCAACTAAGTGGTGAGGCAAATCGCGAATGAAACCGACGGTATCACTCAACAGGATGTCGCCGAAGTAGTTCAAATTCCAAACGCGTGTTCTAGTGTCAAGCGTCGCGAACAGTTTGTCAGCGATGTAAACGTCTGCTCCTGTCAGAGCATTCATTAAAGTACTTTTACCTGCATTCGTATAACCAACGAGGGAGACAGTCATGTGCTGTGTCCGACTAGCTGCTTGTCGGTCACGCCGTTCAACGACTTCTTCCAGTCGACGTTTCAATTCAGCGATACGGGTATCAACCAGTCGACGATCCGTTTCCAGCTGTTTCTCCCCCGGTCCTTTGCCGCTGCCAATTCCTCCAGTGATACGTTCGAGGTGACTCCACATACGAGTCAAGCGGGGACGCAAGTACAGCAACTGAGCAAGCTCGACCTGCAATTTAGATTCATAGGTGCGTGCGTGAGTCGCGAAGATATCTAGTATGACTTCGCTACGATCGACAACTTGAGTGCCGGTTGCTTCTTCCAGTTTTTTACCTTGAGAGGGTGAAAGGTCGGCATCAAAGGCAATCAAATCGGCTTCAGTTTCCCCGATCAGTTCCTTGAGTTCGATGACTTTTCCTTTGCCGATATAAGTGGCAGCGTCTGGTTTGTCTCGAACCTGCATCACTTTTCCGACAACTTCAGAGCCGGCAGTTGTGACGAGACCTTCCATTTCATCGAAGGCACGCTCGCGATTCTGCCCCGAGCGGGGATCAATCACGGCAACAAGCACACATTTACGTGAATGGACTTTCAGCTTATCGCGTTGTGGTTCTCCCAAGAATTCAACTCTCTTTCTAAAACTTCAAGTGGACAGGTGAGATGACACACAAACCATTTCCAGGTTCGCGACTTCTCTCATCTCGGTGAATCGCTACCATAACAATAGACAATTCACGCTCTTACGACCATCGAAATTTTATGGCACGTTTGCAACTCGAACTTCCGACACTTCAAAACTGGAATTGCCACAATTGCAGCGGTTGCTGCAAACAGCATGGAATCTTCATTACTGAGGAAGAAAAACAGCGAATCGAATCGCAAGGCTGGGAACAAACACAGGAGTTGCCAAAAGGTTTGGAACCAATTGTTGAAGAAGGTTCGCTCTTCGGAAAGAAAAATTATCGACTCGCGCAACAGGCCGATGGTGCGTGTGTCTTCTTGGATGAGCAAGGTCTCTGTCGCATTCATGGAAAGTTTGGTGAAGATGCTAAGCCGTTGGCATGCCGTATCTATCCGTATGCGTTTCATCCCAAAGGAGATCAGATCACCGTCAGCTTGCGATTTAGTTGCCCCAGCGTGACGCAGAACTTAGGCAAGTCGATCACTCGTCAGAATAAGGAAATTCGTGAGATCGCTGAACTTGTCGTCCCTGCGAATCGAAAACAAGCGACGGCTCCGAAACTTACAGGCAAGGTGCAACTCGACTGGAATGAATCTCTTACGATTGTGCAAAGTCTCGATGAATCCCTTGCTGATACAGAAACACCAATAGTGCTCAAGCTATTGCGGACTTTATTCTGGCTCGATTTAGTTCGGCAAACAAATTACAAAAACA
>JABJMI010000652.1 GCA_018659505.1 Planctomicrobium sp. | reverse complement strand
TCATTGTTCGACATTCGATGTTCAAACCATTGCTCCAACGAGATTCGCACATCGTTCGCGCTCTTCTCAAACAAGCCCTGGATTTCTGGACTCATGGCAAAGAAACCTGTCAACTCATTTCCATCCTCTGAAACTGCCACTCCTTCTCTGATGTGGTTGCCTTTCACATGCTCTTTATGTGGATTAGTCAACGGTGCGACCCAGATGGATTTGCCCATTCTCTTTCCATCCTTACTTCCCCCAGATTTCCAAGTGAAATGCTTCCAAATTATACGAGCGAGGATGAATTCGATTTTCGCTTGATCGACATGCGGACTCAATTGCTTTTCATCACCGACGAGTAACCATCTCTTTGCACGGATACCTGGAACAAGGAATTCTCCAAGGGTTGCTTTAGATGCCTCATCGATGATGGCGATATCGAATGGAATCCCTTCTGCTTCAAACTTACCTCCAGTCGAAATTCCGATTGTCGTGGCACAAACCAGATTGACATTGTGTTTGAGCATATGTCCTATGATGTCTTGCCGCTCCTCTCCATCTTCATCCCGCCCTTTGGTTGTTTGGCGGAGTTGTTGAAGCCAATCCTTCTGAATCGTATTGATTTCATCATTCGCAATCCGTTCTTGTAATCCCACTTCGAGCGTGTCCCCGAGTCGACGCCTCAAACCTGTACTGAGTTCACCCCAAGTGAACATTCGTAGGTGTGAGGAAACAGAATTGGAATTGCTCGCATGTCGAAGCGGGTACACGCCGGGAAGGAAATTCGGGCCATCGAGAAGTCCGATTCGTTCGAGGACATTATCGACGGCGGTATGGGTTGGAGCAACCATCAAAATTCGAAGACCCTGCTCAACTGCCAACTGCTGAATGATTTCACAAATCACCGTGGTTTTTCCCGTACCAGGTGGTCCTCGAATCAAGGAAATATCTGGGCATGAAAGCCCAGTTGCGACAGCCAATCGTTGTGTTTCAACACCTCTTCGATCTTGAGCAGACATTCGTGAACGCAGATTTAGTCCCGGATTGAGAAGTTTCTCCTGATTCATTGAACGAGGATAACCTGGTAATACATTCGCGTCACGAATCGTTTGCGCCAAGCTTTTTGCTTGCTCAGTCTTTTCATGAATCAAGATGCCGACGGCTTGACTTTTCCGGAATGTGTTGTAGTCATCAGCCCCCTCTCGGAAGTGGAGTGGACCATTTATTCGATCGAGCAGATCAGCCCATTCCTTCGCTTGTTCCGGCCGCCATTGATCAGGTCGCAATGTCATGACGCCTGCATCAATATCGAAGGTGCTGATGCGAACTCGGAATGATCTCGTCTTCGTCTGTCCATTCTTTTGTTTCCAACTCCTTTCGAGTTCTTCGATCTCGATTGAGAAATTTCCTTCAGCCCATCGAGGTGGCATTCTATCGGTCTCGTTTTTATTCAAACGTACTCGGAATGGATCGGCTTTCCTGCCTTTCGAGACTCGATTCCATGCACCAGGATCCGGGAGATTATCGAGCATGTTTTGGAGTGCATATCGCATGCTTGAATGGAGTCTGAGTCGTTTACAGATTGAATTGGCTCCTTCTTTGCGAATCTGGCCTATTTTTTTCAGGCCATGTCCCTCAATCCTTTTCATGTCCTCGGGACGAACATCATGTGCTGCAAGCTCTCGATTCAATTGCAATGTATCAGGAGGTATCAGTTTTGCATCTGCAAAGAAACTGAATCGCGGTCTTCGTCGCGGATCTTTATAGTAATCTTCTTCAGCAGATAGATGCGAATTCAAGCATCGAAGTGTATTGAGGTTCTTGGGATCAACACCCAGCCCCCAATCGTCGCGATCATCAGCGAAACCGAGGTTGAATTCTTCTTCACTCAATACATCACCTCAGAATCGTTTTGAGGGACCCTTTGCAAGATATAACAACTTTCCCAGCACGGTTCTGCCATGTCCTCCGCCAGTGTAGCAGCTAATTGTTGAAAGTCGCCCTCGGCAACATAGTTGCGGTCCCACTCCGATATCTCTGTAAGTAGTTTCTCATCCACACAATCGAGTAAATGTTCAGCATCAGGTCCAATGATCCCATTGCGAGATAGGAGCCGCTTGAGTTGCTCATCACGAGATATTTCCAATCGTATCGTAATGGCTCCAATCGACTTACAGAAATCAAACTCAGTGGGGAATCGAATATCCTCGATAACGACAGGGCCTTCAATTCGAGCGATTTTTTGTGAGACAACATCAAGTAAGAATCGTGGCCAGATTTCTCGAAGTGTGGTGCCGAGACGACCGAGATAATTCCTATCATCAATGAACTGAACGCCCGCACACTTCGCAATTTCGCGAAGTGGATCGGCAAAGGCGAGACGTGTATATCCGTGATTGTTCACAAGATGCTTGGCAATCGTACTCTTTCCGCAGGCACGAGGCCCGGAGAGTGCCAATATGATATCGCCCATTTCAAACACCTCCTCGGTTGATGACTGGAAGCTTTCGAACATCTGAATTCCATTCGTAAATCCCTCCACGCTTATGAAATCGTTCCTCGATGAACCTGTTTTCTTCCCATGCTTGTTGCACGCCGACATCGAGAATTGAAGGGCCGTAGGAATGACCGCCGTCAACGTTAGTGTAGAATCGGCCCAATGCATCGAGCATAGCGTAGGACCCTCGCATAAGTTCATTGCTTTCCGGAACGAATTGAATTCCTTCGTCTGCAACCCACTTGTGGCGTTTAACCCAGGAGTTGAACTCATTTTCTTCGAGAAGCATATCGTCAACATCTCCATCGTTCTGTCCTTCAACTGGTAAGACTTCAAAAATCTTCCAGCGTTCAGGCTTTAGTT
>JABJMI010000506.1 GCA_018659505.1 Planctomicrobium sp. | reverse complement strand
TATTTTTTGCTGTGATCAATTCTTTAATTTTATTCGGCTGCACCCAACCTACATTTAAAATTCTGAGAGAATTGGAATCTATCCCAGTCGACCGAATTGGCGATCGAGTTCCTGGCGACTTAACTTTAATGCAGTCGGTCGACCGTGTGGGCAGTGGTGATGGTCGTCGCACAGGTGACGTTGTGAGAGCAGCGATTCCATTTCTTCGAAGGTGAGGCGTTGTCCTGCTTTGATGGCTGCCTTGCAGGACATCATGTGGAGGAGTTCGTCGATGAGGTCGCGACGTTCTAGTTTTCTGCCAGAGGATTCAAGAAGTTCGACAATATCGCGTAAGAGATGCTGCGGATCTGCTTTAGCGAGTAACGTTGGGTAGCCGGTTAATGCGACTGTGCTGCCGCCGAATTCCTGAATTTGTAAGCCCAATTCAGCGAGTAACTCTTGTTGATCGACGAGTGTGTTTGCTTCTCGGCTAGAGAGTTCAACTGTGATTGGAATCAGAAGTTTTTGAACTTCGACTCCTCCAGACAGAACACGCCGACGTAATTGCTCGTACATGATTCGCTCATGCAGTGCGTGTTGGTCGATGACCGTGAGACCATCGGTGGATTCGACGACCAGATAACAGTCATGTACCTGCATCGCCCGGATTTCAGCTGCTGCGCTGGTGGGGCTTGTTTCTGCTTCGCGAGACTCTATATGTGTTACACCACCCGGTTTTGAATTCCCAGCTGACTGAGGATCAGAACCAAAGGGGATGAAGTCGGCAACTCTTTGGCTTTCCCCCGGAGACTCTCCGGGGGCTAAATGTTGGCTTGGGTTCGGTCCCGCTAGCTTCTCGACAGCTTCAAACAGTGACCCACCTTGTTTCTGATCGGTCAGTTGACCTTTTGCCCACGAAGCGAGTTCGCGTTGGGCGTCTTGAGGAGATTGCTTTGGACCATCTGGATTGCCTTCTGTTCGCTCGACATCCAGCTTCGAATCAAGATCCATTGAGAGGAATTTGTTTCGCAACGTGGAGAGCATCAATCGATACAGAACCTGGCTGTCCTGAAAACGAACTTCAGACTTTGTTGGATGCACATTGACATCGACCATCTCGGGATTGAGGTCGAGAAACAAAAACGCCACGGGATATCGACCGACCATGACTAGCCCACGGTAACCTTCCCCCAGTGCATGTTGCAGCGAACGATCCTGAATCCAACGGCCATTCAAAAACAGATATTGCCCCTTGCGAGTTGACTTGTTTTGTGATGGGTGCGCGACATAACCCCAGAGACGAGTCCCTGCATGTTCGGCTTCGACCCAGATGAGGTTTTGTGCGAGTTCGCTGCCGTAGAAGAGTTCGAGTCGTTCAATCAGTCGATGCGTTGCTGGCAGTTCGTAGACTGTTTTCCCGTTGTGCCGCAGTACCATGTGCAGATTCGGATTTGCTAAAGCGACGCGCGTGAACTGCTCAGCGATATGACCGAATTCTGTTGCTTGTGTCTTCAAGAACTTTCGTCGAACGGGCGTATTGCAGAAGAGTTGACGAACTTCAATCTGTGTTCCTTCGGGACAGCCGCAGGCTTTCGGTTCTTTGACGATGCCGCCGTTGACTTCCATTTCAACACCGACAGCTTGTCCATGTTGTTTTGTGCGGAGTCGGAAATGAGAGACTTCTGAAATCGAAGCGAGTGCTTCTCCTCGAAAGCCCATTGTTCGTACGCTGAAGAGGTCGTCGGCGTCAGAGATTTTACTGGTCGCGTGGCTGGCGATGGAGAGTTCGATATCGTCGGGATGAATTCCTTCACCGTCATCGACAATGCGAATCAGTTCGGCGCCACCTTGTTCGACGTCGACTTCAATGCGTGTCGCGAGGGCGTCAACGGAATTCTCGAGTAATTCTTTGATGACACTCGCTGGGCGTTCAATCACCTCTCCGGCAGCGATCTTGTTGATCACGCTGGCAGATAGCTGTTGAATACGAGTTTCGACATCCGTGTGCGTTGAAGACATTTGTTGTAATTGAAGCAGAGAAGAAGAATTATTAAGCCGCACATTTGAAATGTGCGGCAAAACGGTAAGTGAAAACGAAATTCGACGATCTACTTAGACATCGCACAAAGCAACTGCTTCGGCGAGACCTTCATACGGATCACGAGTCGGGATGAATTCTTGTCCGATGTAGCCTTTGTAGTCAATTTCGAGCAGTGCCTTCATGACGGCGGGGTAATTGATCTCTTGATTGTCATCCAGTTCTGCACGTCCCGGATTTCCGGCAGTATGGATGTGCCCCAACCATTCTTTATGTTCTTTAATACGTCGAATGACATCTCCATCCATGATTTGCACATGATAGATATCAAACAGTAATTTCACGTGGGAGGAACCGACTTCTTTCAGGATATCAATACAGTAATCGCAGTGATCTCCCTGATAGCCGGGGTGACCTTTCATCTTGTGTGTGTCGTCGCGAGTGTTGAGCATCTCCAAGCAGACAACGACATCGTTTTTTTCTGCATCGCCAGCGATTTTCTTGAGACCTTCAACGCAATTCTTTGCACCTTCTTCTTTAGAAAGCCCGTTTGCCATGCCGGTGAATGTGATGACACTCTTCACACCGAATTCTTTACATTGCTGAATTCTTTCACGAAGAATCTTTAGGCATTGATCCCATTCACTAGGGTTATTAAAACCAGTGGGGAAACCGTGGCTGCCAGCGATGGCACAGGTGAGACCATGTTTTTTGAGAGTTGGCCAATGCTTCGGGTCGATCAATTCAATGCTTTCACAACCTAATTTAGTTGCGACTTCGCAATACTCATCGACATCTGGCCATGCTTTGTTGTAGCACCAATTGACGAGTGATTGTTTGATCCGTTTGTTCTTCGCAACCGGTCCATCTTGCTCTTCCGCAGCGAAAGACTGAGAGCTACCGATAGCAGTCGCAGCTGCCAGTCCTGAAGCGGACCATTTCATCCAGTCCCGACGTGAGACACCATTCTGATTTTGAATATCCATGGAAGAACCTTACTGTTCGCAAATAAAAGAGATCGAATAAAGTATTGTACCCGGAGAAGGGGCACGATCTCAACTCAATAAAAAAGCCTGCTCGAATTTTCTATTCAAGCAGGCTGGGTGAGATTCTAATTTCTAAAGGTCATTAGAGTTGAGTTTGATCATAAAGCTGTGCCAGAACCAGCCCTAGTAATCTGACGAAGCCTTCATCGAACTGCATTCGAACTCGACCACCAGTTTCTGTAGGGCGAACATCGACTCGGACTGCGTCGTTGCCAGGTTCCATTGCTTCCATTGCGATTTCACGTCCGTCAACATTCTCATTTTCTGGAGGAGGTAAAGTCATCCAAGGGAGTAAACGAAAGACCGCTTGGAATGGAGCTGTGCTGCCGGAGAGTGTTCCTGGAGGAGTTTCCAGCATAAGATCAATGGCGAAGTCGAGTTCATCTAGAAGTTTGTCGCCACCGACTCCGAACCAAAAGACACCGTTACCCGATCCCATGAAGACGCTGGGATGTCCACCGTACATTCGCAGGTCTTCATCACGTGCATTGTCTGCGACCAAGCGATGGAAAGCCACATTCTGATGTTCATGAACATCAAGCTCGACCGAATCAATTCCGTCTAATTCACCAACAGTGTCAAGGATTTGTCTGAGTGCAGTTCCAAATGTTTGTGAGCCGACAAGTTTTAGTGCTCCGATGAGGGCGAATTCTCCCTTGTCGACTGGGACAAATTGAAAGACACCGTTGAAGTGTTCTTGTTCAACCGTAGCTCGCAGTGAATCCGCGATGCGACCGACAGGATCTGCGATCGCTTCGGGCAGTTGCTCCTTCATGGCAAGTTCTAAACCATTGACCAATCCGGTGGCAGCTTCTTTTTCTCGGCGATCCATC
>JABJMI010000651.1 GCA_018659505.1 Planctomicrobium sp. | reverse complement strand
TGAGAGATTCTTCGACGAATCGGGTGGAATGCAACTTGTTGTGCATGCTCCGTTCGGTGGCAGGATCAATCGCGCTTGGGGTTTTGCATTTCGAAAGCGGTTCTGCCGTTCATTCGATTTTGAACTTCAAGCAACCGCAGACGACGATGGATTTATTTTGTCGTTGGGACCGCAACATAGCTTTCCGATTGAAAGCTTGTTCCCCATGATGCGGGTCGACAACGCCCAAAATCTACTGGAACAGGCGCTGCTAGTCGTCCCGATGTTTCATGTTCGTTGGCGGTGGAACGTCACTCGCGCTTTGTTCGAAGCACGCATGAGAAACGGTAAGAAAGTCCCCCCTGCATTACAGCGATTTCGGACCGAGGATCTTCTCACCGCTGTCTTTCCCAAGCTGACAGGCTGTCAGGAAAACATTGTAGGTGACCACGAAATCCCCGATCATCCTATCGTTAAACAAACAATGGAAGACTGTTTGCGAGAAGCTCTCGACATTGATGGATTGATTGATGTTCTTGGGAAAGTCGACGTCGAAGAAATCACGTATATTGGACGCGACACGCGTGAACCGTCTCCATTTGCTTACGAACTTCTCAATGCAAATCCGTACGCCTTCCTCGATGGAGGAGAAGTTCAGGAACGTCGCGCACGTGCTGTCGCAACGCGCCGATCTCTCAACGTCGAAAGCGTGCGTGATTTAGGTCGTCTCGATCCAGAAGTGATTCGTGCAGTTGTTGAAGAAGTTCAACCATTAATTCGCAACGAGGATGAATTACACGATGCACTGGTCAGTCGATTCTTCATACCCATCAAAGATGATGTCAGCGATGTCCAACAGCGACTCTGCTTCCGCTCAGCAGAGCATCAACTTCATCTGGAGATACTGCAAGACACCAATAGAATTGTGAAAGTTGAGCATCCGTCGGGGATCGCAGGCTGGGTACCTGTTGAGCAATGGATTCCAGCTTCACTCGTCTGGAAAGATTGCACTCCCGACAAAGAAGTAGTCGTTCCGTCGACTGTACGACAAGATTGGGATGAAATCGAAGCCCTTGTCGCCATATTACGAGGACTGATCGAAACAAGTGGACCGGTGACCGCGGTCGACATCTCGGCAATTTTGGGGCTTCCTGTTCATCGAGTCTTCTCGGGGTTGGTTGCATTAGAAGGAGAAGGAATTGTCCTGCGTGGACGTTTTCTCAACTACGATCCAAACATCGACAGCGAGTCCGAAGAGATTGAATGGTGTCATCGCAGACTACTTGCCAGAATTCATCGCCGTACGATATCCGGCTTGAGGAATGAAATTGAACCGGTCGAAATTCCGGTCTATCAGATGTTCCTCACCCGACATCATGGAGCGGTCGCGGGCTATCGACGACAAGGAGCAGACGGTGTCTTCGAAGCAATCACCCAGCTCCAGGGACTCGATTTATCATCCGCCGCCTGGGAAGAAAGCCTGCTGCCGGTTCGAGTCGAAGGTTATCAAACGCAGCACCTCGACGAACTTTGTCTGGCGGGTGATATCGGTTGGGGACGGCTTGATCCCGCAAACAGAAAGAAAACTTCAGCCAAGCCAATGACCTCTGTGACACGAGCGGTTCCTGTCTCATTTTATTTGAGAGAAGACCTCCCATGGCTGGCTGACAAATCACCGGTGCGGCAACTGGAGAACCTGGGAGATTCATCACAGGAAATTCTCGAGATGCTGCAAAAGGATGGAGCACTCTTTGCCAGAGATATCCTGAATCAATCGAACTTGCTACCGACTCAACTTGATGAACTATTGGGGGAATTGGTCGCCTATGGCTGGATCACTTCGGATGGATTTTCAGGCTTAAGGAAGTTGACTCAGACTCAGGCAGATAAGCGTGTGCATCGCAGGCGTTCTCCGCGTCATCGTGAACGTAAGCCAGCGACGAACATCGGTCGCTGGACATTATGGCATCCTGGAAAATCAGAGCTATCCAATGAAGAAGTGACTGAACAATGGGCATGGCAGCTAATTCGTCGCTGGGGAGTCGTCTACCGAGACCTCGTTCTGCGTGAACCTCTCGCACCACAATGGTGGGAGTTGCTGCGAGTTTATCGCCGACTTGAAGCGCGAGGCGAAATCCGTGGAGGACGATTCATTAGAGGTGTCGGAGGCGAACAATTCGGGACCGGAGAAGCAGTTCGCGAACTACGATCAATTCGTGATGCAAAAGAGGAACCTGAACTGGTCATCATCTCCGCTGCTGACCCATTGAACCTCACCGGAATTATCGGTCCAGACAAAAGAATCTCTGGACTCTCCGGTAATCGAGTCGCCTTCCTTGATGGATCAGTGATCGGTTGGAAAAAGGGTGATGAACATTGGATTGCAGAGAAAATTTCACCAGAACATGCTGAAGAGATCGCAGTCGGTTTTGGAATCAAACTTAAAAGAGTTCCACTTCCGAAAGAAACACCTGCCAAAGAGTCAAAGCGAAAATCTAAAAAGAAACGTCCCCCGAATCGTGAAGGCAGCGGCGTCCCGAAGCCGTTTCCGTTTTAATCGTTTATTAACTCACTCTCCAATGATCTTGACCAGTGTCCGCTTTCGACGCCGACCATCGAACTCATAGTAAAAGATGTGCTCCCATGGCCCCAAGTGCATCTTGCTGTCGGTGATGGCAACCATGACTTCGCGTCCCATAATTTGACGTTTGTGGTGAGCATCGGCGTTGTCTTCACCAGTCCGGTTGTGGAGGTAACCACCCTGCGCTGGATCACTACCGGGATCGAACGGAACCAGTTCTTCGAGCCAACGCTCGTAATCAGCGTGCAAACCAGACTCGTTGTCGTTGATAAAGACAGATGCCGTGATGTGCATTGCGTTGATCAGCATGATGCCTTGGTCAACTCCACTGTCTGCGACCAGCTTTTCA
>JABJMI010000521.1 GCA_018659505.1 Planctomicrobium sp. | reverse complement strand
TGAAACCAATTCACTTTGAGATTCAAATCAAATGGACGGTCGGTATATTGCCACGTTCCCAAGGGAGGGGCGGCACTCAAAAGTCGAAACTCTGCTGGCAATTCCAGCGGATCAAGTTTTAACATTTCTTCAGAGATGGAGACGGTCTCGATCTCGACTTGCAACGGGCTAACGACCTGCACATAACCACGCTCGCCCTGAACTCCGACTGGTAAAACCTCTCCCGCTCGAAAAGTCTCTTCACTTTTTTCGGGCTTCTGCTCAAAGGTCACTAACAAGGTGTAAGCACCCATCACTGGCTGATGTAGAGAGACGATCAACTGATCATCTTCTCTTCGATAGCTACGAATATCTTGACCATCAACGATGATATTGCCTGATGATTTAGGAACGGCAATCTTCCATTCGGAAACAGGGGCACCCGCAACGAAATAGTTGATCAAAGCGCTTCCGTAAACTGTTTCCTGACTGAGCGAATAAAGATGAAACACATCCGCCTGGACGCTCCGATCCAGCAGTTCAACCTGCATTGTCGCTGACCAGCCTGGCTCACGAATTCGAAAGGCTTGCTGAAGATGAGGAGCCGGTTTCGGGAAGTAGGATAATGGTTTCTCGACAAGCAATTGCGTTTCTCCGACAGAGACACGAAATCCTGGAGCACCGACGATTCCTATCGCGCCTCGCACGGTCTTAACGCCGGGGTATTCGATAGGTTGAAGAATCCAATCGCCAGCGGTGGCTGGTTCATTTTTTTCCAAATGTAAGGTGACTAATTGACGACCACTCACATCCTGACTGAACAAAACCTTCAGATTGCGGCGGCCATCAGTGACAGTCGATCCTGCGATGTAATCCGCGATGCTTGCACCTGTTACAGAGACGACTGAATAGTCCGCAGGGATATTGAACTCCCACTCGCGAATCGCTGCCTCACGAACATCGAGTTCGACATCCGCTTTGATGACGCGATCTGTTTCGGAGAGCTGATAGAGGACAAGTTCTGAGATGTTGACTTCGGGTTCAATTCGGTCAGCGACCACTGCAAAAGAGTGATCCGAGGCGGGGAAGCGATAGACAAAGACTTGGCGTGCTTCAATCGCATCACCTGGAAACTGCTCCGGGGACAATTGTGTCATTCCGCTCAAGTCAGTCGGCTCCAGACGAACGGAGCCGATGTTTGACAAACGCAAATAGCCTGAATGCCGGAGAGCACCAATTGGGTTCAAACGTAGTCCTTCAACACGAACCGGGAAGGCATCGAGCGGCGTTTGGCTGCGCACTTTAATCTGCTCTGTGCTCTTGATCGGTTGACTGAGAATTACTTCCAGCTGCCGATCATCACCCTGAGAACTGACATTCCAGGCAACGATGTGCTTCCCCTGAACGTCGAGGATTTCTCCCGGTCCTTGTAGCAGGATTTGGACCTGATTCAGTTCTCCTTGAAGAACCTGATAATCGATCACATGTTCCTGCCGTAAAAGTCCTGCACCAACATGAGACTCAATCCGCCCAGTCGTCGAGAAAAACAGTTTTCCTTCGCCTGTTTGACGAGCTGTCTTCCAGAGTAATTTTGCCCTGCCTGTTGCAGGTAAGAACCCTAACCAACTGTCGTTGCTCAACAGCGGGACGACCGCTGCCTGATCTCGTTGAAACTCAAGATTCGCACCTAGTCCATTGAGTGTTAATGGAACAACAGCACTTGCTGCGACAGTGAAATCAACGCTGCGAACTCCCTCAGCAGAATGCCCCAACGCAGCGACAAAGTTCAGTGTGACCGGAAATGTCCCGACTTCGGGGAAGACAAGATTGTAGACTGATTTGTCCTTCTCCGAAGCGAGTCGCAGGCGATATTTGGCATCCGTTGGAACTTCGCTGACAGCTGCATTTCCCGAGAGAATCGTCAGTTCTGCGTTTGGTTCGGAGACATGGGCAGTCCCACGAAGCTGGAAGTGAATCGAATCGCCATTAGCGTGCAAATCACCTTGCAAACTCGTTTCTGTTAACTCTATCGCACCGGGTGACGTCCCTGCACGATTGAGCAAAAGTTGAATTTGCCCACCGGTTGAGCTCTGAAAAAGATTACCTTGACTCCCAAATTCGAGCGGAGCGAATCCAGTCACTTCCGTGGTACTTCCTTGAACCCCCTGACGATACTGAACACTGACGGTCGAATTAAACCCAACAGAATCTCCCGGAGTGAGATGAGTGAGAGCAATGTTCACCGGTCGTTGCAAATTGTATTCTTTGGATCGAGTTTTCACCTGAACTGCGAGTTCAGTGACATTGTCATTCACATGCAAATCGAGAAACCGTTTGGTTGCTTCTTCGCGAATCGCCCATGCTTTCAGATTCTCTCCCTGAACATCGACAATTTGGTCCACACCGTTGATTCCAAAGCTCATCGTCTTAGCGTCACCCTGGACAACTTTGACCTTAAGATCGATTGTTTGATCAATCGTTTTCAAACCTGCCTGAGCAGTTGACGTTGCACTGGCAGTGTAAAAAACTGGTGGCTTTGGCGTCTGACCGGACGCTTCCACGATGATGATTCCGGTGCCATCCTGACGAATGGAACTGCGGATATTCTCCTGCTCAGGTGTTTCCTGTGCTCGTGAGGGTAAACCTGTTAGACACATGAGTCCCAGAAGACTCAGCAGTGAAATGTGGCGAAACGCTCTTCTGAATGTCGGAACGATGAATTGATTCATGGCAGTCTATTTCAATGAATATAAATTGACTTTGGAGAGTGAAGTGATATCACGTCTCGTTCTTATTTCTCACTCAATTGTCGAGCTTGGTTAATCATCAGTTGCAACTGCTGAACTCGTTTATCTTGCCGATTCGATTCAGGTAAACCGGAAACAAACTGTGACAAACTTTGCAAATCAACAGAGTCACCTAACGCCTCGCCTCGCAGCTTCGCTGCCAACAGTGCGGCAGAGGTTGCGATACGCAGCGACGGAGCAGCATCTTCTGGACGTGGTGCGTTGGCTTCGTAAGGAATCGGCCATCTATTTTCGATCATCTGTCCAGTTAAGAGGTCACGAAAGCGGACGGAAACAGAACCGATGTCCCCTTCACCATCTGGCTTGGCTTCAATTTGATACATCGCGACACCCGCTTCAGCCGCT
>JABJMI010000650.1 GCA_018659505.1 Planctomicrobium sp. | reverse complement strand
TCCTTCGCCCAGCGAGACAATATTCTCGTCTTTAATCACTGGTAGCAGTTCTTTATACCGCCAGAGATCAGGCTTGCGGCTCAGAACAGTTTCTTTAGAGAAGTTTGCTTTCACCTTTTTCATGTCATACCTGACAAGTAAAGGGCTTCCACATTCACAAAGTTGATGCAGCTGCTCGGACTCGTACATCGCTGCACATTTCGGACACTCTAAATGACTGACAAACACGAAGACTTCTCCTGTGAATCGATAAAATGATGGACGATTGAAGGTTATGAGAGTTGCACAATCGCATCCATTTCGACTTCGACACCCTTCGGCAATTTAGAGACTTCAACACAAGCACGAGCAGGATATGGGGCGGAAAAGAATGTTCCGTAGATTTCGTTGACGACAGCGAATTGCTGCATATCTGTAATATAGATGGTGACTTTGACGACCTGAGTCATCGAACCTCCGGCAGCTTCGACAACTCCTTTCATATTCTCCAAAGCTTTAGTGGTTTGTGCTGAGATGCCGCCGTCGACAACTTCACCTGAACTGCAATCCAGTGGAATTTGACCGGAGACATAGAGCATCCCACCTGCGATAACCGCCTGGCTGTAAGGACCGATTGCTGCAGGTGCTTGGTCGGTGGAAACGACTTGAATTGTCATGGTAGGTACTCAAAAGGTTGAAGCTATTCTTCACAAAATTGGAGTGAGCGAAGGTTGGGTGAATGATCAGATTATATTTTCCGAATCAGCACGATAACGAGCGTGGATGGCTTTCACCAATACGTGATCTGAACTTTCAGGAGTAAGAAAAAACGACTTTATCAAAGGTGTTAAACCCAGCGAAGGCTCTCTTAACTTCTTTCGCTATAGCAATTTTTGCCGAAACTCAAAAAAAGCATTGGATCAAACGAATCGCATATTGACCCGAAATCTGATTTCTCACTACAAGCCAAGGGTTGAGGTCCTCTCGACATCGTTTTTCGACTGTGGTTTAGGAATTCTCCTGATTATCAACCACAAAATCACTCCTACATTCCATCCAATCACTACTTCCAGTCCAGTCGGCACCCTTAGCTGCCGATAATTGATATGACCGGTACTACCGGTCTAGCTGGAATATCGTATTTACCCGCCACTTTTGGTTCAATCGTTACTGTACGGATGGTAACGAGAGTTCCTAGGTCTCAGCTTTTGGGGCAGACAATGACGTCGCGCAAAGCATCAATTCTTGGACTTTTATGTCTCCTGTTACTGCATTCGCAGCCAACAGCAAACGCACAGTATGTCTCCGATGGAGGCATCCCTGGCGGTGAAGCGAGTGGAACGCTGTACTCAGCGATTGTTCCGCTAGCATTTCCAAGGAGTTTCCTCTTTGCGAGAGGTGATTTCGGTGACCGACCGGGTGTAGAAGACAGTTTCTTCTCCTTCGGTGGTTTCATGCCGATGCAATTTCATGGTCCTGAAGAGGTCTTCTATATTGAAGGCTCGGCATGGATTACGGAGAACGACAGCAGTAACGTGACCGGGGGAACCTTCGGTATCGGTAATCGCTGGATGATCCGTGATTTCTCGCAGGTCGTTGGTATCAACGCCTTCGCTGCCTGGGATCAAACCAACACTGGTAACACCTATGACGGTGCTGGCATCGGTGTTGAGTGGTTCACTGACTACCTCAGTGTGACAGCGAACGGTTACATCCCTTGGGGAAATGAGAACATCAATGCTCTGGGACCAGAAACACCGGATAAAGATTCGGCGTTCTTCCAAGGCACCAATTTGGCGTTCATGGCATTTCAGCCAGTTGAAGAACAGACTGCGGGTGTCGACATCGAAGTTGGTTCAACAATCCCACGTGCTGAATTCCTTTCAGCTTATGTTGGTGGTTACCACTTTGATGCTGAAGAAGGCAACGAGTTTTCTGGCGTAAGTGGTCGTATCCAAATGGATATGACCAATGCGATTGTCAACTTGACTGTCTCCAACGATGATCGTTTTGGAACAACAGTTAATCTTGGTGGTGAGATCCGTTTGGGTGACGGACCTCTCAACTTCGCTCCACGTTCCAGAAACCTCGATCGAAAAATGTTTGACCGTGCTCGTCGTCGTTCACGGATTTCTACAACAACATACGATGCTGAAACAATCGTCATTGCAACACGACCAGAGGATGGATCTCCACATGCGGGACTCGCTTTCGAATTCTTGCATGTTGATAATACAGCTGGTCCTGGCGGAGACGGGTCGTTCCTAGACCGGTTTGATGAACTTAACGACGCTAGTAACATTCCGGCAGCTGATATCATCCTCGTATACCGAGGAGATACAACATTCGCGGGAACTCACCTGGATGCAAAT
Source organism: Planctomicrobium sp. (assembly GCA_018659505.1). Taxonomy (GTDB): domain Bacteria; phylum Planctomycetota; class Planctomycetia; order Planctomycetales; family Planctomycetaceae; genus Thalassoglobus. Next base: position 1,039 of record JABJMI010000650.1, on the reverse strand, counting down.
GGTGGACTCTTCCTGGAAGACAATCAAATTGTCGTCGGTGAAGGTTACGAAGACTTCACAATCGTCACCGCTCAATTCCCTGGTCAAGCTTGTCCTTTACCAGGGTTTGGTGATGGAGGCATGAATCCATTCATTAATTCAACGCAAGACAATGCCAACCTTATCAATCTGGCGAACAACAACCGAATCCTTGGGTTAAATTTACTGCCATCACAGACAGGTGCAGCACCAATCAATGTTGGTAACGCAATCTTTGGTGAAGACATCACCATTACAAGTTCAGCTGGTTCACCATTCATTGATCAGGTCAACAAAGATCTTGACCTAACTCTTACTTCAACAGGTTCAGGTGGTGGAATTCGACTTGAAAACGCAGCGGGTACTGCGTTTATTACAGATTCCGGTTTCAACATTGATAACACATTTGCTTCTGGTGGAGTCGTTGTTGACAACACCGGCACAGCTGACCTCGACATTGCAGTTATCAACGATTTAACAACCTTCCCGGATCTTGTTTACAACGGCGGAACCGCCGGTGTGAGCATTTCTGGAGACAATTCAGACATTGATGCGGTATTGATGGGAATCAATAGCTCCAACAGTCTGAATGGATTGGTTCAAGAATCGTCTAACGGTGGAAATGTCGACATCGCATCGACTGGTAACAACTTCACCAACGCTGTTGAAGACAACTTCAACGCGATGATCGACGGTGGAACAGGTACTGCAGTGCTCAGCCAAACTTCACTGGCTGATGCTGGTCAAGATGCGGTTGATATCTTCGCTGACAACGGCGGAACCTTTACTCTGACACTCGATGAATCATCAGGCGACAATGCTGATCAAAACGGTATCCTGGCAGCGATCATGGGTGGCTCGAATGTCACACTGATTGCGACAGACTCAACCTTTGATGATGCTTTGAACGGCAGTGGTATTGATGTCGCTGTTTCAGAAGCTTCGACCTTCACCGGAAGTGTCACAAGCGGCTCATTCGATGATGCTGGCATGAACGCCATTGGTTTAGATGTTCAAGATG
>JABJMI010000648.1 GCA_018659505.1 Planctomicrobium sp. | reverse complement strand
TGGCACTCACCGCTTATTATTCAATTCACCAGAGTCGACTTCGTAGTGCCGTCAACGTGGTGAAAGAAGAACTTGAAAGCGGTCTCGCTGACTTAAACCAAACCAGATGGGTCGAAGCCCGTCAACATTTCGAAATTGCCTCGAATGCCGTTGATTTGTTAGACCGCGATGACTTGGAAGCGAACTCAATTCGTCAATACCACCGTGAAACAACAGCCCTTACACGCCTGACGTCGATCTCTCTGATTGAACTCGCGGAAATCGCAGAAAATTTCTACATCGAGAATGGAGCCGAAGGATGGCAACAGGAATTCGAGCGGAAATATCAGACCGATTGGTATATTATAGAAGGCTACCTAAGACCAACGACCGATGCGGATGCAGTTTCAAAAGGGGATCTGCTCGAATTGGTATTCCCAATCGCAGTAGGTAATCGTCAACGTCCCGTCGATGTGCAAATGGCATTTCCTTTGGCTAAAAATTTACCCCAAGTCACCAGCGAAACGGTCTACGATTCAGGAGCAGGAAATCTCGCGATCTTCGCTGTCCAAGTAGAACAATGCGCTCTCGGAACGAATGGGAACTGGGTTTTGCGCATGAATCCAGCGACGAGTTTCTTCTGGGTGAATTTAGCCACTTACGAGGCGACACACCTGCACACAGGTTCAATCACACCAGTTGAAGAACAGACTCAATTGTTTCAACAGCAGGGACTTTGGATGGGAGTCAGGCAATAATGCAGAAGAGAATTTTTATCCTCGCTGCTCTGTGGCTTTTGACGCTCCCAATGTTTGCGTTTGGGCAGGCACGTTCGATTCGTTCTTTTGTCGAATCGAAAGACAAATGGTCTGAACTGATCGGAGTCAATTGGCGACTCGAAGGTCGTTACGGCTTTATCGGTAATAAGACTTTGAAATTTGCGAATTGTTCGATGCCCTTTAACTTTGGTCCTGGCGTCGAACGGCCCCCGGGACGATTCTCCAATTTAGAAGTGACCGGAAAGATCGAACGACAGTCTGGGAAACTTGTTTTTGTGATGGAATCACTACGAGCACGTCCCAGCGACGAACAAAGAGTAGTTTTTGAGAAATCAAAAATCGATATCAATGAGTCACAAGACTATTACGACCTAGCACTCTGGGCTTCTCAACGAGCGAAGTTCTACGAAGATAAAGAGCTTTTAGTTTCTTCTCAGGAACTGCAACGAGCTGGCCTGGAAGTTGAGTTCCGTAAACTTAAACCATCTGATCGTGACGGACTTTCAAATCTCATTAAAAAAGCCAGCGATCTTGAACTCGATCCAAAATTGATTCAGGAGTTTTTACACGACGGCTACTGGGATCGTTTTTTGTATTTAAGAGACAAAGAACCTGCCACCAAAATTACTGAATACTCCGATCTACTTGTTTCACTCTCCAATGATCTCACCGGGGTACGTAAACCTTTGGGTGCTTTCGATCCAGAATACGCAGCCAAGTATGTGTCAGCGCCAGCCGTCACTTATCAATCTGCTGATCCGCCCGAACGGCGAACGTTAGAGAGATATTTCTATGTTCATATTGCTGCGATCAAAACTCTTTCAAAAGCTGAAGAATCTGGAAAGAATGGACTGCAAATCGCAGCAGAATTGCAGAAGGAAACTCCGGAACGGAAAGAATTGATCGATCAATATTCGGAGCTGGGATTAAAGTATGAGAGCACTCGAGTTCCAGTGATGACACGTCAGGAAATGCTCGATTTAGCAAAACTGTATCAGGATAAAAATCAGCCAGAGCAAGTCAGTAAAACAAAACAAACCTGGTTGAAGGCACGTGAATCACTCTACAAAGACGATGGGGCCCGCGGACTCGTCGACTATGCCGAAGAATGGATTCAGCTGCTCGATGATCGCAAGACGGCGGCAAAATATTACATTGATGCCTGGAAACAAAATTCGCAATACCCGTTAGCAGCCTCATGGTTAAAGCAAAACGGATACGCTCTTCATGAAGGAAATTGGGTTCCCGCTGAACTCGTCCCCCCTTCTATGGAATCTGAAATAGAAAAAGCGATTCGTGAAGGTCGCATTCAAAAAGGAATGACCACAATTCAGGTGAAGACAGCGATGGGCGTCGCCCCTGATTCAATGGTTCGATTTGCAACGAATGGAGAAGTCAAAGAAATTTGGATCTATGACTCTTCGAGAATCATCGTCCACTTCTCCTGGAAACTCGGCGACGACGCCACCATTGTGGAAACGATTTCACCGTTGGCTGTCACGTCAAAGTAAAGATCAATTCCCCGTTGATGTTTCTCTCGTCTGTGAAAGGTACAATCACTAAAACATCGGCTGAGACCAGTAATAGATCTGCGTTAACCTGTTTTGCGTCGGTCATAAGCAGCTTTGACTGCTTTCTCCAGTTCCTCAAAGAAACCGTTAACAATAGGTTTTTTATCTGTATCTGGAACGAGCCTTGGATAACCCCATTCATGAAGCCAAACTAACACTTGCGTGATCACTGTGTCGTATTCTTTCATTGGCCACTGCATACCGTAGTTGAACTTAGCTGTAATATCTGACCGCTGTTGTAAGGTGAGTTCAGTTGAAGTATTTGCCCAACGAGTCAATTCTGTTAGCGAATCTGCAATTTTTCCATTTTCACCTGCATTCATAAATGCAGTTTGCCTATCAAACTCATTAGTGCAGTGCCCGGCTGCATCGTAAGTTCGATCTTTCATCTTGGGCGAAGTCTTAGCTGTTGGGTTTGGGTAATTGACGAAATCTTGTTCGTATGCCTCGTTTACTGCAACATGGATGAGTTCGTGAACTAGATTTCCGATATTTCCCTGTTGATATCGGACTTCATATTTATTGGGCTTTCCTGTTCCTACATGATACTTGCAAACTGCTGAACCGCTGGTCGGAACGATCGTCCATACGTCGACTTTCGAGGTTAGTGCGGAGACCTCTTGAAGAATTAATTTCAGCGGTGTGCCAAGTTTCGCAACAATTGAAATGCGATCCATTTTTTGGATATCGTCTGTGTGAGCCAATGCGGTCCCCTAGAATGAATTGATATTGAGCGAACTACCCGATTTTGAAGTTAAGAGAATATAGTCTCTTCAAGAGTTTCCTGCGGTTTAATTTATTTGAAATGAGAGAATTTCACTATTTTTCACGATTTTAATAAATTATGCCCGATAGACAAGTGTCAGAGAATGGAAAAGCTCTAAGCAATCAAACCTTCATGTACTTTCCCAGCGACATCCGTCAATCGAAAATCTCGACCCGCGAAGCGGTACGTTAATCGTTCATGCTCCATTCCGAGTAAGGCTAACAATGTTGCATGGAGGTCGTGGATGTGCATTTTGTTCTCTTCGGCGTAATACCCGTATTCGTCGGTCGCTCCGTAACGAATGCCAGTTTTCACGCCGCCACCAGCCATCCACATCGTGAAGCCTTCGGGGTTGTGATCGCGACCATTCTTGCCTTGAGCGACCGGCGTTCGACCGAATTCTCCTCCCCACAGAACGAGAGTCTCGTCGAGAAGTCCTCTTTGTTTGAGATCGGTGAGCAGACCGGCAATTGGTTTATCTACTTCACGGGCGTTTTTGTTGTGTCCTTCTTTTAAGTTAGAATGCTGATCCCATTGCACATTCGTGTCGCTGTGAGTGACTTGAATGAACCGCACGCCACGCTCAGCGAATCGTCTCGCAAGTAAACATTGTCGACCAAAATCTTCGGTGAAGGAATCATCCAATCCGTACAAACTCTTGGTAGCTTCAGTCTCTTGAGAGAGGTCTTGAGCAATCGGCATTTCAGTCTGCATTTTGAAGGCTAACTCAAAAGAGTGAATGCGAGCTTCAAGTGCCGATGCTGGACCTGATTGTTCCAGGTGCTGCCTATTTAGCGAATTGAGAAACGAAATCTGCTGACGTTGTTGCTCTGTCGACCATTTCGCATTCTCAATGAATTTCACATTTGCATCCAGAGATGGCTTACTGGCGACCCCCAATGGAACTCCCTGGCATTCGGCAGGCAAGAATGCCGATCCCCAGTTTTTCACTCCGCCATGTGCGAGCGTCGGACAGATTGTCAGAAAGCCGGGCATGTTTTCGTTTTCGGTCCCTAACCCATAGTTGACCCACGCCCCCATGCTTGGGCGAACGAATGTATCACTTCCAGTATGCAGTTTTAAGGCGGCTCCCCCATGAGCGGCATTCGTGCCATGAACCGAATTCAGCACACAGATGTCGTCGATTCGTTGTGCGACATGCGGAAAGAGTTCACTAACGTGGATGCCGCTTTCGCCGTGTTGCTGAAACTTCCAGGGTGATCCAAGTAACGCACCCGTCGCAGCGAATTGAACACGCGGCTTATCGTATGGCAGTTCTTTCCCGTCATCTGCCTGCAACTTCGGTTTGTAATCGAAGGTGTCAATTCCCGACGGTCCTCCTTTCATGAAAAGAAAGATGACTCGCTTCGCCCGTGGGGTCACATGCTGCGGAGGAGCATTGAGAGAATCCGTTGCATAGACATCTCCGGGCTTTTGCAACATCGCTGCCATGGCAAGATGTCCAAAGCCGACAGCACTTGATTGCAACATGCAGCGTCTCGAAACGAAATTATTCTGCGATCTATTGGACATAAATGAATTCATTCGAGATTAAAAATGCCTGACAGAGTGCGGTCCATGCTTTAAGGTTTTGAGTTGTGCTCTCTTCGGTCTCGGTAGGTGAAGAATTGAAATTCAAAAGGTAATCCTGAACCGCTTCAATTTCAGAATGAGTTGGCAACCTGCCGTAGCTAATCTTGTACAGAGACTGTACACGCAATCCGAGATCGTCAGCGTGTTGTTCTATCAACCGCTCAGCGAGTTTTTCAGCGGCGGTCAAAACGAGATCACTGTTCAATGCGTACAATGCTTGTGGAGCAACGGTCGATGTCGACCGATCTCCATTTGGAACCGAAGCATCGGTGTAATCAAAAAGTGAGAACCCAACGTACAAATTATTGCGAATCACCGGAAGATAAACCGACCTGCGGGTCGTGGCGTAATTGGTTTCATCCTTGGATGTATGGTTGAAAATGAACTCTCGGTTTTTCACATGCAGCATGGAACCTCCCATACTTCGATCAAGTTGCCCACTCGCTGCAAGGACGGAATCCCGAAAGACTTCTGCTTCCATTCGTTGTTGATTTCCTCGCCAGAGAAACCGATTTTCCGGGTCGATCTCAGCGTTCTGTTTGTCGTAGGCAGAACTCATTTGATAAGTTTTCGAGAGCATCATCCGGCGATGCAGTTGTTTTGTTGACCAACCATTCTTCATGAATTCGATTGCCAACCAGTCGAGTAATTCTGGATGAGTCGGTTCCGTTCCCAGCAGACCGAAATTGTTCGTCGTTGAGACAATCCCTTTCCCAAAGTGCCACCGCCAGACGCGATTCATCCAGACTCGTGCGGTGAGCGGGTTCTCGTTCGATGTCAGCCAGTTTGCGAGTTCTAAACGACCACTCTGTTGCGGATTTTGCAGTGCCGGATCGCCCTGCGAAAGCACTAATGGAACTCCACGTCTGACATCTCGCCCTAAAGAAAGATGGCTTCCCCGCACATGAATTGGGACATCCTTTGCCTCACCTTCCACGACTCCCATCGCTGTCGGGAGTTCTGGAGTCGACCCTTTCAATTCTTTCAGTTGTTTGTCCAACTCCTTAAGTTGTTCGGCAACTGACAGTTCTTTAGCTTGCGGGATTGGTTCGCTCGACTCATTCTCTCCGGTCGCATCTACTGAGACCGTCTTTTTTTCGGTCTGTTGCTTTTTCAATTCATCAATCTTGGCTTGAACGGAAGCAATCTCTTGATTGTGAAGTACTTTTTCTTCTAGTTGTTCTGGGGAAGCGATGACGTGTTCGTTCCATTTCGCAATTCGCTTTAATGACTCCATCGTCTTCGTACTTTTGAAGATCCCCGCTAAAGCGTAATAGTCATCGGCTCGAATGGGATCAAATTTGTGATCGTGGCAGCGAGCACACCCGAGCGTGAGACCTAAAAAGGCTCGACCAGTTGTGTCGATCTGTTCATCGATGATGTCCATCTGCATTTTCGTCTCATCACCCTCTGCGAGAACCTTCGGACCAAGGGACAAAAATCCGGTCGCGATCAACTGTTCATGAGTCGGTTGTGCATCGCCATTCAAAAGATCACCGGCGATTTGTTCTTGAATGAATTCGTTGAATGGCTTGTCCGAGTTGAACGCAGCGATTACGTAATCACGATACCTCCAGGCATTTCCATGAGCGATGTTTTCATCGAGACCGTTTGAATCTGCATACCTCGCAACATCTAGCCAGTGCCTTCCCCAGCGTTCTCCATAATGGGGCGAAGCGAGCAGTTCATCGACGACGTTTTGAAACGCAGCCGGACTTTCATCCGCTAGGAATCGATCAACTTGTTCTGGTGTCGGAGGGAGTCCGATCAAGTCAAGGTAGGCTCTGCGAATTAACACATTTTTCGAGGCGGGTTGAGCGGGTGTTAACCCTTGCTCTGAGAGTTTTGAGAAGATGAAATGGTCAATCGGGTTTTGGTAGCTCTTGTCGAAATCATTTGGTTTTAGTTGTTGAAGTGGAGGGAATGACCAATGCTTTCTCGCTTCCTCTAAGTTGAATGGAATTCGCTGCCTTGTTGCAATGACCTCCGCATCTGGCATCGGGGCGCCCATTGACACCCATTGAGTCAGCAGTTTGATTTCCGTTGCAGGGAGTTTCTCATCGGGCGGCATCGACAATGCTTCGTCTTCATGGCTGAGCGCAGAGATCAACAGGCTTTGCTCCGGCTTAAGCGGAATCACAACCGGACCAGACTTGCCTCCTAGATTGATGTGTCCCGGAGTATCAAGTCTTAAATCGGATTCTTGAGTCTCAGCACCATGGCAATCTGCACAATGATCTAGCAACAGCGGTCGAATTTTTGACTCGTAAAAGCGAATCCCTTCAGAATCAGCCTCCTCTGCAAACCCAGAATGTGGGCAGAGCATGAGCGCCAAACATAGGTACAAGCTATGAAAAAACTTTGAGGTCAGCATGGAGAGACCTGTTTCAAGTGACGGACTAATCTTTAACAACGCGAGGTAGGTTCCAAGGCTTTGAAATCAAAGCATGGCAGCGATGCTAAAGGTATCATTAAGAGGAACTTCTGCTTCAATGGTAGCAAATAATAATCCATCAGTTCAAATTATTCACGGGAAATAGGTATTTGATGTTCCCATGAAATTTCCGAAAGAACCTAAAATCAAGACATCACTCGCAATCAACTGGTCCGTAGATATACTCTTTATCTTTCTTGTTCGAGCAGTTTGACTGCTGAGCGTATTCCTTTATTTGACCAACTTAATTTCATATGAACTGGTATGTTGTCGCACGGATGCTAGGAATGCTCGGATTGCTCGTCGGGGCGTCCATGAGTTTCAGCCTACCCTGGGCGTTTCCGATCGTTGGCAAAGTTGACACTTTTGAGTCCAGAGGTTTCTGGGGGATTGTCGCTTCGATCGCCTGTAGCTTAGCGGTTGGCGGAACGCTATATCTGTATGGTCGTATCGATAAACATGCTTCGATCCTAAGGAAAGAAGCATTAGCGACTGTCGGGTTGGGCTGGATTCTAGCGGGAGTTCTCGGCGCACTACCGTTTCTGCTTTCCGGATGCCAAATTGCACCGGCAAGCAAGATGACAATCATCGACGCAATCTTCGAGTCGATCTCCGGGTTTACTACGACGGGTGCATCGGTCTTTCGAGAACTTGAAGATCCGAATTTACTTCCCCGCTGCGTGATGTTCTGGAGATGTTTCACTCACTGGCTGGGCGGAATGGGAATTATCGTGCTGTTCGTCGCGATTCTTGGTCAGCTGGGAGCCGGCGGAAAAGCGATGCTCAAGCGAGAAGTTCCAGGACCGATCACCGAATCAGTTCGCCCCAGAGTCCAGGAATCCGCGATGGTTATGTGGGCGATTTATGTCGCACTGACTGGGATTGAGACCATTCTGCTGCTCTTCTCGAAAGTTCCATTGTATGATGCGCTCTGTCACTCCTTTGGCACTTTGGCGACTGGAGGCTTTAGCACGCATAACGCCAGTGCCGGTCACTATGGGGGAGGAATTGTAGAATGGATTATTGTCATTTTCATGATTCTGGCAGGTGTCAACTTTTCTCTCTACTTCTTGGTCTTCAGGCAACAGCGAGATGAGACTCGCTGGTATCAGCGAATTTCTTTACTGACCTCGGATGCTGAGTTCCGGGCTTATTTGTCAATCATTGGTGTTGTCACAATTCTGCTGATGGTCACTTTGACGTCGAATCAGGTTTACGGCAGCCTGTGGACCACATTTCGCCATAGCTTGTTTGCGACTGTGACAATCATCACGACTACCGGATTCGGGTCTGAAGACTTCTCCAATTGGAGCGAGTTCGCGAAGGGGTTGCTTTTTCTATTGATGTTTATGGGTGGCTGTGCAGGATCAACAGGTGGTGGCATTAAGGTGATTCGTTGGGTGTTACTTGCCAAGATTTTTTTCTTAGAGATTGAAAAATCTTTCCGCCCGAATATTGTCCGTCCGATCCGTTTAGGCGGAACAGTCATCGATGAACGCATTCGCAACGATGTCGTTGTTTACTTTTGTATGATGATGGCACTCTTCCTAGGAAGTTGGCTACTACTGATTACGATTGAACCAGACACGATGTGGAACAATCATCCCGACCATGGTGCTGCTGAAAAGCTTCTCGATTGCGGAACGGCTGTCGCAGCGACTTTGAACAATATCGGTCCCGGTTTAGGTGTCGTTGGTCCGAAAGAGAACTTCTCTGGCTTCTCGCAACAAGGAAAAGTTCTGCTCACGTTGTTAATGCTGTTAGGACGCTTGGAATTATTTGCAGTGCTAGTGTTGTTCTCACCGCAGTTCTGGAGAAAGCAATAGAATCGAACGACAGTGCGGTTTGTCCCCCGGTGGATCACCGGGGGCTATTTGATAAGGACTTGCTGCCAGACATCGCCCAGTTCATCCGCTCTTTGGGGGATGTTGAATTTCTTTATTGCAACTTGTCTGGCTCTGGTTGCAATGGCGTTCTGAAGTGCATCTGAACTCAACAGTTCTTGTATCGCGCTTGTAATGGCGGATGGAATTTGTGGTTCAACAATGAGAGCACTCCTTCGATCTTGAAGAATTTCTAATGTGCCGCCAACTGAAGTCGCAATGATCGGCACCCCGCTGGCGGCTGCCTCGAGTAAGACACGCCCCAATGGTTCTTGTCTGGCGGGATGGACCAGTAGATCGATTTCATTCATCAACTCAGAAATATTGGCAACGTATCCTAAGCGATGTAATCGTTGAGCCATCCCAGCTTGAACAAAAAAATCAGAGATCCGCTGGTCGAAATCGATGCTCTCCTGCTTAGTCGAGTGACGTTCCCCAACAATTAGATAGTACAAATCTAGGTTTTGATCTTTCAGAACAACCGCCGCCTCAGCGAGATCGACCTGAGCTTTCCTCAGACAAATCTGTCCAATTGTCGCAATCAGAATTGCATTCGCAGGCAGCGAAAGCTGTTTTCTTAAATAACCAGTGGATTCACGAGGCTGAAACTTTTCGCAATCAACCCCGTTATAAACTCGCTGAATTCGAGCGGGATCGATTCCTTGATTGATGTGAAACTCTCTTGTCGCATCTGAGACAGCGATCAATTTTTGATGTTGATTCAGATCTCTGATTGCAGCTTTACTGAGAGACATGATGTCTCGAATGTGACTCGTGGTTGGAACATTTAGCTGATTCGCAATTGCGCCTAAGTGCCGACCCATCGTTAAGCTGTTCGCATGGATGACCTCTAATTCGGAATCCGCTGCAATCTGATTCAGATTGGAAGCAAGCTCAGCAGGAGAGATCCGAGTTCCACTTGAATCCCTGAAGTTGACGATCTGTAGCGGAAGATTTCTCTTCGTCACTTCTGCCTGCAACGGTCCTTCTTGTGGAGCTAGAATCACAAACTGAAACCGACGATCTTGCAAATGATCAATCGCAGCGAGCATCGAATGTTCGCCACCGTTGAGAGTTCCGTATTCGAATAGAATTCCGATTCGTTGCATGGGAAATGGGTCAAGGAGTAATTTTTTTGATGGGAAAATATTTAAAAAGGAGATTGAATTCCGAATGGAAATACCGTTTAAAGCATTTCCAATGCTTCTGGATTACTTTAAGTGAGCTACGTCTACGAAATTCATACGCCAGTTTTACGCTTCTACTTTGTAACCGTTCACGGACTTCAAAGGCTTGATAGTTTTTTAACCACGAAAAATACAAACCACACGAAAGAAAAGAGACAGAATGAACATGATTGACAAGATAAGATGAACTCTTTTCAATTTCAGTAAACAAAATTAAGTAAAATCATTTGATTGATTGTGGTCTCAGCCTTGAATTCGTTTCAGCCACATGAAGAGTGTTAAATTCGGCGAGTACATCACAGTATTTATCCTGTTTATCATGTCAATCCTGTCTGATTTTTACGGGATGAGGATGAGGTAGACAGGATTCTTAGATTCGGTCAGTCACTGTATTCTTTTCGTGTCATTTGTGTATTTCGTGGTTAAGCAATAGTTTCAATGCTGTGAACGGTTACCCTTCTTTTTTGCGTGGTACAACTTCGCCATCCTGCCGACTCGATCTGAAATCAGGTCAATCAGTTCAGTTGGTTCCAGCACTTGAGCCTGATCGGCGTAGCCCATAATCCACCAGGAAATTTCATTGATTCCATCAACAGTGACATGGAAGTCGAGCGTGCCATCATCATTCCAGATCATGCGCTGAGTCTTATGCCAGACAACCTCTGAAACGTTGATTGCAACGTACGGTTGGAACCGAACAACTACCTCGGTTCTTGCTCCACGTTCGCGTACAAGGCTCCAGGCATTTCCGAGATAGCGATCAAGACTAAATCGTGGAGGCGGCGTGAATTTATCCTTAGTCAGTTCTGACTCTTGGATTCGTCCCATGTGAAAAGTCCGCACAGCCCGATGTATAGATGATCTTCCGATCACATACCAAGTCCGTTTCTGGTAGAGAACTCGATAGGGGCTAACGAGTGTGCGGA
>JABJMI010000398.1 GCA_018659505.1 Planctomicrobium sp. | reverse complement strand
TGGAGATCCCGGCTTTTTCAAAGAATTCTTCATTCATCTCCACTTATCCGCGGGCGCCACACCAAAAGACGGCCCTTCCGCAGGTGTAACAATGGCAACAGCACTGTTCTCCCTGATGTTGGACAAACCAGTTGTTCCCAGACTGGGAATGACAGGAGAGCTGACGTTGACAGGAGAAGTTCTGCCTATTGGTGGTTTAAAGGAGAAAATCATCGCTGCCCGGCGAGCCGGACTGACGAAGATTGTGATCCCTGCCCAAAATAAGAAGGACTACCTTGAGCTGCCAGATCATTTGAAGGAAAAAATCCAGGTATTTTACGCCAAAAAGTATCAGGATGTATTTAAAATAGCCTTCGACAACCCGCGCCTGAAATGCTGAGACAGGGGTTTGGGATCCCCCAGCTACTCTTCGTTCTCAAGGTCAGTTCCGTTTCGAGAGCGATGCCTGAGAGTCCTTCATGGAACTCTCCATCTAACAACATCGGTGCTAAAGCTGGAACGGTCTCAGTGATCGAATGCCCCAAGGATTTGGCGAGTTCATATCCAAATCCGTCGCTGCCCGTTTTGGGAATCGAACGACCTCCAGTTGCCATGATGACCTTTGTACATTTGAACTCTGCTTGTTGAGTTCCCACTGAAAAGGTGTCGTCCTGCTTCTGGATGGATTCAACTCTTTGATCCGTGAGTAAATGAACTCCCTGCGATTCTGCACTTTCTATGAGTGCCTCTAATACTGTGCGTGCTTTGTTCGAATCGGGGAACAACTTCCCATGTTCTTCCTCATGAAGTTCCACTCCGAGGTCTGCAAAGAATTGAACAGTCTGTTTTGCTGAAAATGCCTTTAAGGTTCGCTTGATGACATTGCGACTCCCTCCAGAGAAGTCTTTCGCTGTCACCGAAACATTCGTCACGTTGCAACGACCACCACCGCTGATGAGAATCTTCGCTCCCAGACGTTTTGCACCATCCAGAACAGCGATCTTTAATTCCGATGATTGACGAGCAAGCAAAACCGCAGCCATCAAACCAGCGGCTCCGCCACCGATGATTAGGACATCATAAGAATTCGATTCAAGGGCTTCCGTCATTCTGCTGAGTCACTTGGTCGAGGAGAGTGGTCGGTCAGGAAACGGTCGATCACACCCCAGCCAACATAAAAACTGAAGACCACAACCAGTACGCCTAGAAGGATTCCATGCTCCGCAATTGTTGAGAGTCCATATTTCCATTGAAACAAAGAGAGAGAAACAATCATGCAGAAGATTGAGTACGCGAGATTCGCGCGAGAGCTGTATCCGAATAGTCCCAATATGCGAGAATCGAAACGGCTGAAGAGATAGTGAGGCAACGCGTTCGCTGCGAAGAGTCCGATGAGAAAATCGATGAACATTATTGTCCTGAGGTATCTGAAACGAGAATAAATTGAACAGAAGGAAGCAGAGAGAGCAGAGGAAGGTTATTGTCTTCTCTGCTTCCTCTGCGGGCTTCTGTTTAAAATCTTAATCAAGGAAGGCGAGAAAATCTGCTAGAGCAATATTCAGACATTGTGGTTCTTATCTGAATCAACTTTTTTCTGTCTGAAAGCAAAGATCGATACAATGAAGCTGAAAAGTGAAGCGAGAAAGCCTAATCCACCAAGTAGCCAAAGTCCAAAGCTCATCAAGTAGTAGAAGGCAACAAGGTATTGCAGCTTCGGGTCTTGCCCCCAACGATTTAATAGTTTCTGGAAATCCGAATACTTCGCTGGTGATTTCAGTCCCATGTCGTAGGCATTACTAATCCCAATGCCTCCAATAATCATCACTACGAAGCAACCAGCCATGACCAGCACAATTTGGAGTGTTTGCTTGTTTTTTGCCGGCAAATCTTGTTTTGTTTTTTCTGCCATGATTTGAGTGTGTCTGATTGAGAAGAGAGGTTTCTTAGGCAGAATAAATTGAACAGAAGGAAGCAGAGAGAGCAGAGGAAGGTTATTGTCTTCTCTGCTTCCTCTGCGGGCTTCTGTTCATTATTTAGATGTGAACTTGAGTAATGGTGGTTTGGTCTTGGCTGTAGGTCTCATGGACGTTTTTTGTCATTCGTACGCATATTGGCTGCCCACTTGAAGTGGGCAGCTAAGGGATGGTCTCCGGTCTCATCGTTAATTCATTTTATCATTCCCGCTGTTCATCTTAGCCCGCTCCCTGCGATCTTCTTCCCAACTTGGTAACGGTTGACTCATGTCAATCGGTAGGATCTCTACTTTTTGTGTTGTCGTTTCGAGAACTGCAATGGTCGGATTATTAAAGGTCCAACCGGAGGTTTCTCCTGGGTTGATGAAGAGTCGACCTTGATCATCTCTTTTCACATTTGGACGGTGAGTATGTCCGTAAATGGCAATGTCGAACTCTTCGTTGAATTCCGCGAATTGGCGCTCCATGTGAACCACAACAACTCGGGTTCCATCAGAAAGAGTATACTGCGCAGGGGCGTCTTGGATTTCTCCGATGACTTTGAAGCCGCCGAGAAGTCCGGTTTTGTTGCCTTCGTTATCGCCGAAGCAGCCATAGATTTTGCAATTGAGTTGCCTGAGTGGCGGGACTGCAAATGTGGAAACGAGGTCGCCCGCAAACAACACACATTCAACTTCAAGGTCGTTAAACATCTTCACGGCGCGACGGATATTGTCGAGATGATCGTGTGTGTCTGCGAAGATTCCAACTTTCATAGATCCATCCTATTCAATTCCTCAATCCTTCGTTCACTACTCGAACGATCTTCCTTTAGCATCGAAGACGAGTACCTTTCGATCAGGGAATAACTCTGCATATTCACTCACCAATTCTCGGTCCCGAATGCGAGCGACGAGAACCTCTTGATTCCAGTCAGGAAAATTGATGACGTAGTCCATGCTCACATCATCGGAATCTGGGACAACGAAAACAATGGCTGGTTCGCCTGCCCGCAGAAGGTCAACCTGCTCACGAAAGTTTGCATACAATTGTCGAGGATACTTCAGCTCAACTGTTCCTCTAGCGAGCCTCGCCGGCCAGAGTGGTTTAACAGTCCACAGGTTTGTGGCAATCGCTGCCCCTAAGAACAGGAACCAGCAGTATTTCATCATCCAGCGACCTGATGCCCGCCATTGGCAAAGTAATCGCCTCGTCACCTCAGCGATAATCAGTAACCAAAGCGGTGCTGTTTCAAACACATAATGCCATCCCATAATTCCGCTGAACCAATACGGTATGTGTGCGACATGTATACTGATTATCGATAACGCAATGAGTATCCACCGTCGATCAGCCGATTTCGGAGTCAACAGAAAGACGATCCCCGCTGCAACAAGTGGAAGAATACCAAGAGTCCAACGCCAACTGTTCAGGAGCCGTAGTTGGACATTCTTCGCAGAGATTTCAGGAGTCAGGTTATCCGCCCAGCGATCATAGGCATCGCTCGCTAACGGTCCTGATTCGCGTTCTCCTCTGATTGCGTTATTGAACCCATAGACATGACGTGGAGTATAGATATCGTTGTAGATCGAATACGGCGATTTAGAGACATCCTCCGTGATGGAATAATTCTGGAACCCCAAGACTGCAAAGCCCATGATCAGGGGAATCGCCATCGCTAAAACATTGCGACTTCTATAAAGAAAAGTCGCTGAGGCGGGAGTGTCTTGATCGCACTTCCTGCCTTCACCTCTTATCCACCACCAGACAAAGACGATTCCAAAAGGTAATCCGAAACTGGCTGCTGTCATCGGTCGACAAAGCATGGCGAACGCTAGTCCACAACTGGCGAGCAACGCATTGAGGAGAGAACCGGTACGCATCATCCGCAGAAAGCTCCACAGGAAAAACGTCAGTCCCACCAGCGTCGGATGATGTGCCAACAAGAGATTACTGAATAAGATCATTCCCGGCGACAGAGCAAATAACCCACCAGCGAGCAAGCCAGTTCCGGTATTGGATAATTCACGTCCAACCCAAAAAATCAGCATAGCACTGATCGCTTGTGCCAACTGATGACCAAAGTAAACATTGCTTAACATCGCAAAAGGCGCCATCCAGAAAGCTGTCCCTGGGAAGTAACGACTGGTGAATTTTCCTTCGTTCAGGACGTGCATTTGATCAAAGAGATCAGGTTCGGCGGCGAAACTAGGAGCGGACCATTTCCCTTGAGCGAACAGCTCAGCTTGCAGCGAGTAGCTGTATT
>JABJMI010000644.1 GCA_018659505.1 Planctomicrobium sp. | reverse complement strand
GACGGTTGGAATCGGTGCAGCGGGGACCGCTGCCAATATGGGATTGGTCGATACTCTGACATCTCCTGTTTTGGCAGGAGAATTGAAGCGTCAGCAGAAGAACGTGATCTTGCTGTGGCTGGCAGGGGGAGCGAGTCAATTAGAGACTTGGGATCCAAAACCCGGAGCACGTACCGGTGGTCCATTTGCTTCGATTCAAACGAGTGTTCCCGGTGTCAACTTCTGCGAGCTGATGCCGAAGATGTCTCAACAACTCAGTCAGAATACAGCGATCATTCGCTCGTTAAACACAAAAATCGCTGACCATGGTGGCGGTTATAAATTGATGGAGACCGGTCGTCTGCCTGAACCGGGAGTCGAATTTCCTCACCTCGGTGCGATGCTCGCTCACGAGTTGTCACAATCAGATAGCAAAGTCCCAGACCACATCGAGATGTATACTTCGACTGAAGGACGGCGAAAAGGAACGGCTGGTTTTTTGCCGTCGCGGTTCAATCCAATGTTCCTCACAAACTCGATGATCCCGGAAAATATTTCACGTCTCGAAACCATTAGCGATGTCGATCATCAACAGCGCGCGGACCTGCGTGAGTTACTGGCGAAACAATTCCAGCATGGTTTGTACAGTTCCGGAGTCGCGAGTCATAATTCTGCGTTCGAGAGAGTACGTGGCTTGATGACGTCCGATCATCTGTTCGATATCGAGAAAGAATCGCAAGAAGCCCGCAACATGTATGGTCCGACGCAATTTGGTGAACAATGCTTGATTGCGCGGAGACTTGTTGAGGCGGGTGTTCCGTTTGTGAAAGTGGCTCGCGCATGGTGGGACAGCCACGGGCAAAATTTCGAAACGCATCGTGAACTCTGTGCTGATCTCGATCATGTGATGTCAGCACTATTAGATGACTTAGATCAACGTGGACTTCTGGAAAATACATTGGTGATTACGCTTGGCGAGTTCGGAAGAACACCCAACATCAACGGAAGCTTGGGAAGAGATCACTTCGCGAGTGCGTGGAGTTGTTCGCTGTCAGGTTGCGGAATTCGTAGCGGGACGGTGTATGGGAAGACTGACCCAGAAGGTCAAACGGTCGTCGACGGTGAAGCAAACGCCGGGAACCTCTTTGCGACAATCTTCTCAGCACTCGGGATTGATCCAGAGAAAGAATACATGCTGGGAAGTCGTCCGATTCCGTTGGCAGATTTTCACTGTGAACCGATCTCGGAAGTTCTAACTTGAGTGAAACTCTTTCTGACTCAGTCTTCATACTCTCTAAACTGACTATTTCTCGGTGTGCTAATCATGTCTGAAGCTTATAAAATCGAACGAACTGGTGACTGGTCGAGTCAGGATATTCTTTTCTCGATTGAACGTTCTCCCGAGAGCGAACAGTTATATGTAGGAAGTTCTGATTTTCAGGTTTACAGCTTTGATGCCAGTCAAGAGAAGCCGGAACGTCAAGTGTTCACTGGCGAAGGTCACAATAGTTATGTGACTGGAATGACAAGAATCGACCATACTCTCGTTACCGGTAGCTATGATGGTTCTCTTATCTGGTGGGATCATTTAGAAGGAACTCCACTCCGAAAGATTCCAGCTCATGACCGTTGGATTCGCTGCATCGTAGCAACCCCCGATCAACGAAGAATTGTTTCTGTTGCAGACGACATGCAATGCAAAGTCTGGGATGCTCAAACAGGTGACCTGATCAAGTCGTTTACGGATCACGCAGCACTGACTCCACATCACTACCCATCTATGCTGTATGCCGTTGCAGTTTCGGATGATGGCAAGTTGATCGCGACCGGAGATCGTGTCGGACATGTCGCAATCTGGGATTCCGAGACCTTTGAAAAACTCGGAGAAGTTGAAACCCCCGGGATGTATACCTGGGATCCTAATGCACGGCGGCATTCCATTGGTGGAATACGAAGCCTGGGATTCTCACCAGATGGAACTCGGCTGGCTGTCGGCGGGATTGGGAAGATTGGCAATATCGACCACTTGGGAGGTCCCTCACGATTGGAAGTCTTCGAATGGAACTATGAGAAAGAACCAATCGTTATTGAAGACGAAGAAAAGAAAGGGCTCATCGAACAGATTCATTGGCGAGCAGATGGGAATACGTTATTCGGGTTCGGAGGCGATCACAAAGGCTTTGTAAACCTGTATGATTTAGCTGAAACCAAAGTCATCGCACAAGCAGAAAGCAGCGGACACATCCACGCTGCCGTCGTCGATGAAAACGGCTCGAAATTTTATACTGCTGGTCACAATCGCATCAATCGCTTTGAGTTAATTCAGGAAGATAAGTCGTAATAATTCTATTCCTGCTGCGAAACGATGAATCGTCAAAAGCCAGAATCACACAGTCTAAAATTTCCCAACTTACGCTGCCGCTTTTTCTTGAGATTCAACCCGAAACACATACGCCCCTCACAACCTACTGAATGATATTTCGATGAAAATGATTGTCCTTTGCCTCGTTCTTACATTCTCGCAGTATGGTTTCGCTCAGCAGAAGAGCGTGAATCCTGGGATCAATAAGGCATTTCAAGAACCTGAAGTTTCTAGATTTGCGGAACGCTTCGAACGAGAAGGACGGGAGGTTTACGACCATCGGCATCAGATCATTAAATCAGCCGGTATTGAGCCTGGTATAACGATCGCAGATGTCGGCGCAGGGACAGGTCTGTTCACTCGGTTACTTGCGAAGGCGAACGGTGCAGATGGGACAGTGATCGCAGTCGACATTGCGAAAGAGTTTGTTGACCATGCTGTTTCGAGTGCGCGAGAAGAGGGATTCACAAATGTTCGCGGTCAGGTTTGTTTGGCAGACTCCGTTGAGTTACCTGATGATTCAATCGACTTGGTCTTCGTCTGTGACACGTATCATCATTTTGAATTTCCTTACAAAACAATGCGATCAATCTGGAAAGCATTGAAGCCGAACGGAAGGGTTGTTCTCGTCGAATTCCACCGCGAAGAAGGTAAGAGCTCGGACTGGATATTAGGGCATCTGCGTGCCGGTCAGGATGTTTTTGTCAACGAGATCAAGCAAAGTGGATTTGAAGTTGCTTCTGAAAAAGATTTTCTTGAAACGTCGTATTTCATGACATTCAAGAAAAGTCAGCGGACAACACCAGAAGGACACACAACGGATTCGTACGAAGCCGTCAAAGAAAACTTAGACAACAAGACCGCCATTCTGCTAGATGTTCGTGAAGAAAGAGAATGGAAGGCGGGACATCTCAAATCTGCTAAATTATCCCCGTTGAGTGTCATGCAGGAACTCGAGTTAAAGAACAAAGTCAAAGAGTTAAACTTACCCGCAGACCAAATCATCTATACACATTGCCGGTCTGGCGTTCGCTCGGTCTCCGCTGCGGAACTCTTGAAGAAGCAGGGCTATGACGCCCGTGCCTTAAAAGCAGGGTTCGAAGGTTTGCTGAAAGCTGGATTCGAGTAAGATTTGTTTTGAACTATTATTTTATTTTCCAACAGCAAGCACATCGCTTCGATCTCTACTTGTTTTGGATTCAGTTTGCGCTGACCGGATCGATCTTTCTCTTTGTTTCAGAGTCAATAATACATGACTGACGTAGAAGATAAGACCTCGGAAGGCTCTGAGACTCAACCGGTTCGTAAACAATCAGCTTTTCTGAAACGAATTTCTTATCGAATTTCCACCGCCCTCATCGTCTACTTTGTCATTGCATATTTGTTCGTTCCGTTACTTTGGAAAGGTTACTCTGACCGTCATCCTGAACTGGATAGCAGCCCCAGAATTACCAAAACAGGTGATGGTCATCCGGGAGACCCGTTGAACGTCGCCTTGATCGGGAGTCGGACAGAGGTTGAAGTAATCATGGCGGCAGCCAATTGGTATCCCGCCGATGCATTAGGGTTTCGAAGTGACATCAAAATTGCAGCGGACACAGTTCTCAAACGAACTTATGACAAAGCTCCTGTGAGTAGCCTTTACCTCTTCGGAAGAAAAGAAGATCTCGCTTTCGAACAACCGGTTGGTGAAGATCCGAGTAAACGGCATCATGTGCGTTTTTGGAAATACGACAAAGCTGATGAGCAGGGTCGTACAATTTGGCTCGGGTCAGCCACATATGATGCGCGAGTCGGACTCAGTCATACGACAGGTCAAATTACGCATCACATTGCAGGTGATGTCGATGTCGAGCGGGATCATGTGATGCAAGATTTGGAAAGCACCGATATGCTGCAATCCTCAAAGTTGATTCCAGATTTTCATACAGAACTAGAAGGCAGAAATGGCGGCGGAGATAAATGGCATACCGATAGAAGCCTCTTTGTCGGAGAAATTAGTAAAGAGTAAATTTCATCTCTTTAGCCGGACACTTTAAGTCTGCGGCTAACAGTGCCATTTGAACTGCGAAACGATGAATCGTTAATAGCCTGCGATGACACCATCGAGAGTTTCCCAACTTGCGTTGCCGGTTCGTCGAGAAACTTTGATTCTTAAGACTTCTGTACGTTGCGTGACGTCCCCGCCACATTGACCAGAGCAGTCTAATGCTGAGCCGTCGCTGAATTTGATTTCACACTCGACAGTCAGTTCTTTATCGTCGAGTGAATCCGAGCTGACTGAGACAAGCTCCGGGTCACTGGCATGACCTCCGCACCTTGTAAGACCGCGGACATCCATGACGAACACATAGGTTCTCAACTCAGCGAATAGGATTTCGTTGAACTGTTCGCTTTCAATAGCGGAGAATGTTTTTTCAAACTTCATGTTCTATTGACGATCGTGCAATTTTCGATTCACAGAACACGGACCAGTGACTTACATTAGCATAATAACTGGACACCAGCATTCCCGTGTTTAAGCTGTTACCCGGATATTGCTT
This sequence comes from Planctomicrobium sp., assembly GCA_018659505.1. Taxonomy (GTDB): domain Bacteria; phylum Planctomycetota; class Planctomycetia; order Planctomycetales; family Planctomycetaceae; genus Thalassoglobus. The sequence goes on along the minus strand of JABJMI010000644.1, from coordinate 1,646 downwards.
ATCCAATCGACAATTTGTAGTGATCAAATATTCCGTCCAGATCATAGCCTACTTTCGAATAAAGATTCTTGGCAGGAATGTTGTTCTTAGCTGTCGCCAAATCGACACGGACAGCACCTGATGAGTGTGCGAAGTTCGCTACCTTATTCATCAGTTGGCGTCCGATTCCCGTTCTGCGGGCGTTCTCCGCGACGTAGAGATCGTTAAGTATCCAGATGCGTTTCATCGCGATAGATGAGAATGACGGATAGAGCTGAGCAAAGCCCAATCCGTCGAGTGTTTCGTCATCAACTGCGAAGAATAGAACGGAGTCTCCGCCTGACAACCGAGCAGTGAGGAATTGGCTACTTTCCGTTATATCGCTGTCACGACCATAGAATACCCGATACTCGTTGAATAAAGGCACTAGCACGTCAAGATGCCCCAAGTTGGCCTGGATGATGGTCTGTTGCATCTGAATGCCTTCGTTCTGAGAGTCCACGTTTGGAATGTGGACAACAGCCCCGTCAGAAAGGTTCGAGTTTGTCTCAAAGCAATAGTTTACTACGCCTCATCCAAAACGTAATTTCCGTTTTGGGATTTTGATGAGCGTTTTTTAAGGACGACGACGTTGCCGATGGTGTTGTAGCGGACGTCGTCGGTAAAGGCTCTCATTAAGAGAACGCCTCGACCGCTCGCTCGTTCGAGATAACCAGGCATGGTTGGGTCGGGGAGACCATCGGGATTGAAGCCTGGTCCTTCATCACGGATGGTGATGACGACTTCTTTACGGCTCAGTTCGACGTTCACGTGAATGAGCCGCTCTTGGTAGGGATCTTCTTTTCGACGAGCGTTTGCTAAGTCATGATAGGCATTCGGGTCATCTTCTCGCAGGTCCGAACTGACCTCTAGGTTTCCGTGGAAGTAGGCATTCGTCAAAGCTTCATCGACAGCAGATGCCAGTCGGAGGCTTTCGTTTTCATCGAAGATCCAGCGTTGTTGAACTGTTTCACGAATTTCAGCCACCAATGCGGAGATGAGATCGAGATCGTTTTCCAGCACATAATTCATCGAAGTGAGATAGTTGAGCAGTCTTCGTTGTTTGCGACGCTTAGTCGAGGTTGAAAGAATCCTTGCGACGGTATCAACGAGTTCGTTTGCCAGGACATTTTTAGGAACGTAACTAGCTGCACCTTTTTCCAAGGCGTCGACTGCAATTGTTTCGCTACCACCGGCGGTCATGAGGACAACAGGGACCAGTGGGTATTCGTTGCGGATAACTTCTACAAGTTCGAGACCGTTCATCTCTGGCATTTTCAGATCGGTCACGATCAGATCCGGGATCTCCAACTCAACTTGCGCAATTCCCTCCTTGCCGTTCCTCGCTGTACAGACTTCCCAGTCTGGATTTTTTTCGAGGAGGCGACTTGCCAATCGAAGATCAACGAGGCTGTCGTCAACGACCAGGATTCTTGCCATTCGTAATTACCTGTGATTCATTACACAAAGAATAAGTAATCTCTATTGTTGACGAGATTTCTATCAGGGGCAACCCTGAAGGACAAATTCATACGGCTTTGAGGTCAGTTTACCGCAATTTTCATGTTGTATAGTCTGCATTCAGGCGGATGTATTCCGCAGTCAGATCGCATGTCCAATAGGTCACT
>JABJMI010000817.1 GCA_018659505.1 Planctomicrobium sp. | reverse complement strand
TCACCGATGTTCACGTCTGGGTCGGCAAAGGTTGGGGCGGAGGAGACCGCCCAGAAGAAGGCGTCGAACCACCAAAACATCTCAGCTGGGATCTCTGGCTTGGTGCCGCACCTGAACGTCCTTATGCCCCTGGTCGTTACCATCCAGCACAATGGCGCCGCTGGTGGGACTTCGGTCAAGGAACATTAGGAGATATGGGTTGCCATTATATGGATCTTCCATTCTGGGCGTTGAAACTCCGTCACCCAACTTCCTGTGTCGCAGAAGGACCAGAGGTTCACGCTGAAACATGCCCGCTCGGACTCAAAGTTCAATACGAATTTCCAAAGCGCGGAGACCTCGCTGCCTGTAACCTCACTTGGTACGACGGGAACATGACTCCTAAAGAAGTCGCTGGGGAACGCGTTCCTGGTAGTGGGGTGATGTTTGTTGGAACAGAAGGTCACATGTTCGCCGATTACGGCAATTATCGTCTCTTCCCTCGCGACAAGTATGCCGATTTCGAAGCCCCGGAAGAATCGATTCCGAACTCCATCGGACATCACGCAGAATGGATCAAAGCCTGTAAAGAAGGTACTCCAACGACTTGCAATTTTGACTATTCGGGAGCGTTAACCGAAACAGTATTGCTCGGAAATGTCGCCTATCGTACAGGCACAAAGCTGGAATGGGACGCTACCAACCTGAAAGCGACCAATACTAAGGCTGCTGATCAGTACATCTCTAAAGAGTACCGATCTGGCTGGGAAGTTTCTTAAGAGTATTTCAATTCTTCCATTTGATGGAAACATCTCCATACTGCTGAAGACTAACGACATGCTGAGCAATCTGTTCAGCATGTCGTTTTTTTTAACAGGAAGAAGCAAAGAGAGCAGAGTTTTTTCTCTTTTGACGTTCGTACACATCCCACGAACGTCGTCGAATATACCTTGCGGCAATCTTTTACAACTTTTAGAACGCGGATCGACACGGATGCAGCGGATTCTCGCGGATCAAAAATGAAACCGAATCTCAGTTGAAGTTTCTATACCACGAGTTTGAATCGAATTTTTGATAATTTCAACAGAAGAAGACCCTGATCAATAATAACTTCCGGTCGGAATCTTGCTCCCTCCAGTAACATTTCCTGATAAAAACTGATCAGAGTGAATCCGCCTCATCCGCGAAAATCCGCGTTCTCAAGTAAATTCGTATTCGGGGATTGGATATCACAATACTATGTAAAGCACTGGAAATTCTCTAATCGACATTCTCTTCACTGATAGAGTGGCGATTGCCGTTACATGTGGCTCGACAGTCTGATTGAATTTGATAAGAATACCGGTCCGAGCTAATATCAATCCTCAATGAGACGCAACAACCCTCATTGATATTTAAACTCGATCTTCGTAGTACACCACATTACATCCTGCGTGAGTCACCTTCATGTCCGACCATTCTCCAACACCTGCATCTGAGCCGCTTTTTTCTAACGAAGAAGTCAAGCAATTCGATCAGGATGACGCCGAAGCGGGTCGTGCGATTGGAAAAATGCTTTCAGCTCTTTTTCTATACACAGTGATTGCAATGACAGTAGCTGCATATTTCACCTACCGTTGGGTGACAACATCGACTGTACATTAGGCATCGATAATTAAATGATGTCTCCGGCGCATTCGACAACGCTTCGATACTATTGTTTCTTTAGGGAATTTGAGCAGAACTTTCTTTCTTTATAAAGATTGTCCTATTGAAAGCTCATAAGTTAACTTCTCGCTGACTCGCATTTTCAACTTTACCGGTTAGAGAGACCGGGTAAGTCTGCTTGAGTGGTTTAAAGAAGTCGGTCGTTCTGATTCTCCAGATATCTCTTCCAGATACGGTTTGACACGGCTTTAACGAATTGAAGTCCCGAATCAGTTCTGACGATTCAAGGAGAGTTGTCTTTCCAGGTGATGCTGTATCTCCATTTTTGAGATGTCATAGATTGCGTGTGATTTTTTCGCTTGAGAAGACAACTACATTCGTATCAGCATGAGCTGAAGTATTGATGAAAGTCAGTAGGATACTGACCTATATTGAAGGAGCGACATCGGATGTCGACCGACCAAACTTCATTGAGAAGTGCTTGTGGAAATCAGCGATTGAATCATTTCACGAGGATGGTTCAATCACTTTCGACGGGTATTATGGGACTGAGTTTGCTTGCCTCAAGCGTCTCGGCACAATACCCATCCCAGGTCGTTCACCCTGTGAGTCCAGCACCAGGTCAGAATTATTCTCAGCCACAGTGTCTGTAGGCATCCAGCAGGTTCAAGCAACCTATGACGCTAGAAGAGCATTAGATTCAAGAATTCGAGCGATGCCCAAATCGGAGCGGAAACTCGATGTGATCCACAACCGCAGCCAACTTGTCATCACGGACAAGCGAGTGACACGCATCGCCTTCTCCGATCCGAGTATCATTGATGTTGTCCAATTCAGTTCGAAAGAATTGTCTATTCTCGGCACAGGACTGGGGACCACTGATTTGTGGTTGTGGTTCGAAGAAGAGGGACGCGAAATCACTGAACCTCTGATGTACGTTGTGACAACAATTCGCGACCCTGATTTAGAAGATCGTCGTCGTATTGAATATGGTCGCATCGAACGAAAACTACAGTTGCTCTACCCCAATAGCAAAGTTTATCTCATCCCGATGTCACGTAAGATCATCGTTCGCGGACAAGCCAAAGATCCAGCTGAAGCAGCGATGATTATGAGTGTCGTTCGCGGTGAAGTGGTTGCTCAATCAGATAGCCTGTTGGGGAACGACTTTGCAAATGGTGGCGGAGGAGGAAATGGATTCGGTAACGGATTGAACGATAACTTCAACAATCGAAATGACCGTTTTTCCTCTTTGATCGTTGACGAATTGCAAGTTCCAGGAGAATTCCAAGTCAATGTCCGAGTTCGAATCGCTGAGCTCAGTCGTTCTCAACTTCGTCGTTTAGGAGTTGATTGGAGCGTCATCTTCAATGAAGGTGCGACCACAATCTCTCAAACATTAACCGGTGGCGGGGGAGCGTTGACTGGTATCTTTGAGGGTGGAGACATCAACGTGATGGTCGATGCTTTGGCATCAAATGGCAGTGCCCGTGTTGTTGAAGATGCAAGATTAATCACTCTCAGTGGTCAGTCAGCTGCGTTTCTTTCAGGGGGAGAATTCGCTGTCCCGACCGTTGTCGGAATTGGTGGAGCACAAGGACAGCAGACAAGCTTCCGAGGTTTTGGAACATCGATCATCACAACTCCAACAGTCATCGACGATGATCTCATTCGCCTGACAATTGTGCCAGAACTCAGTTCCGTCAGTTCTGGGAACTCCGTTGGAGGAATTCCCGGCTTGAATGTCCGCCGAGTGCAAACTCAAGTGGAGTTACGTGAAGGTCAAACCATCGTACTAGGCGGTGTATTCTCACGTCGAGAAGCAGCGGAAGTGACCCGGATTCCATTCTTGGGAGAAATTCCTCACATCGGCAATTATCTCTTTAATGCAAAACAGGCAACAGAAGACGAAAACGAAATTTTAATTATCGTCACGCCAGAAATTGTCCGTCCGATGGATGCTGACCAGACACCACCATTGCCAGGTTGGAATGTCACTCATCCGGATGACATCGATCTCTATAAATACAATCGTATCGAAGGAAATCCAGACCTAGGGTATTACCAGTTGCTGCCATACGGTAACGGTCAAGGACACGGTCAAGATGTTGGTTACAACTTCTACAATCCAGCACCTGCATCCGGACAAATTGCTCCGCATCAGATCAACGGACAAATGCAACCACAGCCGAATGGACAACCACAATACCAACAGCAGCAAATGCAACAGCCGATACAGCAAGCTCCTTATGGAGGGCAACAAAATTACATTCCACCGACGCCGCAGCAATACGGTCAACCTCAAGGTTTTCAGCCAACTCCAGCTGTTGGGCAGAACCAGGGCAGGAATGGTCAGATACAACAAACATCTGGATACCGTGTGAATTCACAAGTCCCCAGACGACGTTAAGCACATTGAATTAGAGGAATCGAAGAACTTCGAGAAATTGGTTCTGGTTCGTCCGAATAATCGGTCTGAAATCCTCGCAATAAGTAAAGCAGCCCAGCACTCACTCATTGACTGGCTGATTGATTGCCGAATTAGACAACAATCAGAATGGAGTGAATTGTTATGGAGAGCATTAAGATGCAGAAAAAACATCATATCGGGCAAGGAGCATTTCTGTTGCTACTGGCAGCTCTAATCAGTTCTTCCGGGTGTTTACGCGGCGGACTGTGGGGTGGAGGAGCCTGTGCTCCATGTGGTGGTTGCGAAACTGGCAATAGTTGTGGAACTTGTGGTCCAGGAATTTGCAATCGCGCTCGAGGATGCGGAGTTCTCAATGGCTGTGGAGTCGGCAGATGTCGATCGGGTCAGCTTTGTGATAAATGCTGTTTTGCATTAACAGGCTGGTGTTGGAAACGATCGAATGCCATTCCAGAAACCCTTCCTTTGGGAAGTATCGTTCGTGCACATGATCAAGTGATGCAAACAAATGCGGAAGCGTCAGACTTCACTTTCCACCGGCATGACTTTGTTGCTCAAACCGCACATTTAACACCGGATGCAAAAGATAAGATCATCGAGATCGCAGCGAGGATGCCGAGTGCTCCATTCCCTGTCATCATTGAACGTTCGACGAATAATTCGAACCCTGAGCTCGACGCCTTACGTCGTAGTATCATTGCACAAATTCTGACAGACTTCGGGAACAGCGACGCTCAACAACGAACGATTGTCGGTCACGCGTATGGACCAGGATACATCGGGCGACGAGCTGAAGACATGTACTACCAGCATACTGGTTTTGGGAATAACAACGGTAACAATAATGGAAACGGTGGTGGCGGATTCGGCGGTGGCGGTGGATTCTAATTCTTAGCAACCACACCATTCATTCTACGAAGAGAAGCCTGCAAACACTTATTTGCAGGCTTCTCTTTTATCGCATCTACTTTCAGGTCGAGTCTCATTTAATCAGCGGATTTCCCATAATCCGACGCCTTCAATGAAACGCAGATGATCTCCTTATCGTTTCTCACGAAGCAGTGACCATTCGCGAACGCAGGATGCGTCCAAACGACATTCCTGTTAAAGGCATTATTTGTTGGCTCCAGCAGATGATCTCGTCCGGTTTCTTCATACCTATCTCGTGTTAGTGTTGAAGTGATCAGATCTCCTGTTTCGTTGAACAGAAAATACTTCTCTTGATGCCGCACTATGAATGCCGTTCCATGGTTTAACGGTCGACCTCCTGCCGTCGCTGCGAAGTCAGTCCATAAGCGTTGTCCATCTTTAAGGTTCACCGCAATTAAAGCCCCAGAACGGCAGTCGTTTCCAAAGATTGTCTCTTCAGTCAGGAAGGGTGTACTATTCGAACAATAAACAGCGGAGCGGTTGTTACCTCGCCAAACAACTTCCGCTGCTGGCCGCTCCTGATTGAGTTTGAAGACTGCACCAACATCGCCGATTCCGCTTGCGAACAAATAGTCACCAGATTTCTGAGGTGCCATGATCGACATCCCGTAATCGGGCTTGAGTGGATGTGACCAATAGACATCTCCGGTATCAGGATTCAAGCTGTTCAATTTGTCAGCGTCCCAAATGATGAGTTATTGAGTTCCAGCTGCTTCAATCATAGATGGCGGAGCATATCCTGGTTCCGAGGCTGAAAGAGCTGTCCACTCTTCTTCTCCTGAGAGTTTGTTTAACGCTACGACCACACTGTTCTTGCCACCGACTAAACAGTATAAGGTCTGTCCATGAACAAGTGGGTGAGAGGAAAATCCCCAGATTGGAGTCTTTGCCTTATAAGAGTCTCTCATTTGTTTTGACCAGAG
>JABJMI010000750.1 GCA_018659505.1 Planctomicrobium sp. | reverse complement strand
GAGCAAGACGAGAGGACTCACCTTCCTTGGGATAAATCCCAAGGCTTTTACAGAAAGTGCCTCCGGCGCAAAGGCTGTCGACTTGAAGAATGCGAATTGAGCGCGAACGCTTACACAAAATCAGCCGCGAAGAATCGCGGCTGATTGGTCGTAATGAATTATCTATTCGATCAACTACTGTGGTTTGTTGATCGCTGAGAATTTGATTTTCTCGATGTAAGTCACCTGAGTTCCGCCGATCATTCTTCCTCGGCAGGATGAGATCGCTTTGATGATGTACTTGTAGTGCAGGTTGTAAGCTGGATCGAGTTCGACTTCGAGATCGTCGCTGTAACCTTGCTGACCACCTGCGACTTGTGCGATTTCGTTGTTGAGACGATCAAAGCAGAAGGGGTAATCGTTCCCGAGTGAACGACCGCCAAACCAAAGTTGGTTAAGGGATCCATCCGGATTCGCATCCAGCTTAACCTTAAATTCCGTGGGAGGAATTTCGTTGGGATTAGCCTTTGCAACACCAATCGGCATATTGATATTGAAATCCCCTTCTGGGGGGATGATTTTCAGGGTGAGAATAAAGAAGATCAGCAACTGAAAGACGATGTCAATCATCGCCGACATTTGCATTTCGACTTTGCCGTCATTCTCTTTTTTTCGAAACTTCATAGCTCTGCTCTATTGGAGCGAAAGTAGTAATAAACTTTGACTGTAACTCGCTTCTCTACGGAACGTCGTCAGACATTGCTTTCAACGCGAACTTAGTAAACTTCGCCTCTTGCCCCATCTTGATCAATTCCTGAATCAAGCCCGTCGGGACATCCGCATCGGCACGAATGACGACGGTGATGTCGCCAGCATTTCCACTTTGCTTATCAGCGAGGGCGTACTCACGCTGAAGCCGAGGCAGATAATCGAGAACCCGAATTTTTTCGGTTCCGTAGAAGATGACTGGATCGGGACTGATTTTCTCGCCTTGCAAGTTTCTATCGAAGCCGACATTCAAAACGACTTCCTGTTGCCGTGCAACAATAGGAGGGCGTGCTAGTTTATCAGCGGGCAACTTCACACGTTCATCAGCTTGAGTTTGTTCGAAGTTGGTCACGATCATAAAGAAGGCGATCAACTGGAACGTCATATCGATCATGGGAGTCATGTCGACCTCCAAAATCGTTTGCTTAGCTTGTTTGATTTTCATGGCAAAACTCCTAAGTAAAAATCAATGTTCACGATCCCTTTCGAGGAGAGTGAAACAGGAAAGTTACTCGGCTGAAGATTTCCCAACAGGTAAACGGCTCATCAGACCTTCGCTGACACGTCCGACTTCAAGTAGAAGGCGTGAAACGCGATTACGCAACAAGCTGTAGGCAATGATCGCAGGAATCGCGACGACCAATCCTTCAAGAGTTGTAAACAACGCTGTAGAAATACCGTCTGCTAGATCTTTGGGTTTTGGAGCAACTGGAGCGGTCGCAATTTCACGGAAGGAAGCAATCATACCCCAAACAGTTCCCATAAGCCCAATCATCGGAGCGATGGAACCGATCAAAGCGAGGTAGCTGAGGCGATGTTCCATCGCCATAGATTCTTCTTCGCCAACTTCCTGCATTCCTTCAACAGCTTCTTCGTAGCCACGGTTTAAGCGGCTGAGACCGGCTGCAAGAACACGTGCAATCAGCGAATCATCATTGCGAGCAATTTCGTAGGCTCCCTGATAATCCTTGGCTGTTAGTTTCTCTTCGAAAGCTGCGACGAAGCCTTCCGGCAGAAGATTGTCTCGTCGGACTTGAAGCAAGTTCATCATGATAACTGCGACCATGATAAAGGAAACCAAGAGTAGGACTGCACCAAAAGCTCCCGAGGCTGCAATCATCCATTGAAGAAAGGTTTGATCATCGTTGATTCCCTCATCTTTTTCTTCAGCTTTTTTATCATCAGCCGCTGCTGGTTCTGCAGGAGCAGCTGCAGCTGGTTCTTCCGCAGCATCCTGGTATGCCCAGCCAGAGCCTGGCATGGAAGCCACAAACATGGCCATAATAAGCATCAGAAGGGACGTCGCCTGCCACAGTTGACGTTGTCGAGTTCGACCAAGAAACATCAGATTCTCCGGTATCAATTATTTTGTTATTCAAGTTGAAATGATTGTCCGAAATCGAATCCATCTTCTTCCGGGACATCTGGAACCCTTAATAATAGAGTCCCTACCGACAAGTCGCCATCGACAGATCGGTAAATTTTATAGTACCTGTCCGAAAACCCTGCTACCATCTTCATTTGGTAGTATTATGCTTTCTATGAGTAGGTTTCCAGAATTGTTCTTAATAAACTACGAACTCTCTTAGCTCGCAGCCCCAAGTTGTTTTGTCCATGGGCTATTCGGGTAATCCGATTCCAGCTTGGCTGCCGCATCTGCACTGCGTGTTGGCTGTCCGACGGCTGACCATAATTTTGTCAAACGGAAGAGTGCCTCTGCATGTAAATCGGAATGAGCAGCCAGGGAAGGGATCACATCTACGTGCAAGTAAGCCAGAATGGCTTCTTTGTTTTTCTGTCCTTGAGCAGCGAACCCATCTCCCATCTTGACATAGGCTTGCGCCAAAATGCGAGTGTCGTCTGAAGTGCTTTCATCGACAACGGCATCGAGAATCTTCGCTGCTTCATCTTGATTATTCTGACGCTGTAAACATTCTGCTTGACCAAGTTTGCCTTCCAGTTGTCGAGATTTTTCTGCTGGTGTCTTTGGTGATGTCCCTGCGACGGAATCAAAGATGGACTTCGCAGCGTTGATGTCATCACGTGCCAACAAGGTGTTTGCACTCCCGATTTTGCCTGCGAGTTGATAATCAGACCATGGTGCTTGTTGCAGTGCAGAAAACGCACTATCTGCGGTCGTTGTGTCGCTCGCTTTTAAAGCGGTTTCTGCAAGCATCAGTTGTGCATCGAAAAATCTGTAGTAGTCTCGGTGGCTTGCAACATAATCACTCAAGTTTTTAATGGCGGAGGCTGCTTGAGAAGGATCCGCAATCGCAATTTTTGCGCCTGTTCTGGCGAGCATGAAGTCGATGTCGTCTTTGATGCGAGGGTTGCTGCCTTCCAGAGCAGCGAGTGCCTCTTGGTAGCCGGTGACGGCATCTGCAAAATTCCCTGATCTCTCATTGCTACGTGCAAGACTCAGTTGCGGAGGTTCGCCTTTCCATTCGATGTAATAGATTGTATTGGCAGGGATCTTCTCGACTTTGTTGCCAACTTTCTGAGTGACGGTGACATCAGTTTTCGTCACTTCGGTGATTTCGCCGCCGAATTTTTCAGAGTTTTTTAGATAGACTGTATCAATTTGCTGTGCGAAAACTGATCCGGTCAGGATGGCAGCTAAGCCGAATGCAATGAGAATGTGATTAGGTCGCATGATTCTCGATCTACTTTCGAAAAGAAGTACGTTGTTTCGTGCTATATCAGTTCCCCCCGGTGGATCACCGGGGCTAAGTTTCAGTCTGTGTGATCTGACTATTTATCTTTGGGCTTCTTGCGAGGCTGATCGCCAGTTACTCCATCTGCTTTTTGTTGAGCAGCTTTTGCTTTCGCTGCCCGAGCGGCTTTAATTTTCTTGATCTCTTCAGGAGTGTATTGACGCTTAGGTTTTTCACCCGCAGCCGGTGCAGCTTTCTGCTTCGGCTTCTGACCTGCTTTAGGTGCAGGTTTTGCAGAAGGCTTCGCAGAAGACTTCTTGGTTGCTGGTTTCGCTTGTGGCTTTTCATCAGTCAAGATGAAAGGTGCATCTCCACCGGCCGTGGTCACTTTTTTCTTCGTTGCTTTCTTAGCCCCGGCAGGCGGTCCGGTGGGGAATGTTAATTTGTCGTCAGTCGGCGGAGCCTTCGGAGCAGGTTTTCCGTCGGTTTCATACTTTGCATACTTCTTCTTGTTTCCACCGACTGCCAGGAAGTAAAGACCAGCGACCGCTCCGCCGCCGAAGACAAGCATGACAATCATTAAGAAGACATTGCTGCCGCTTTCTTCACTATTAGTAGAGGTTTCGTCAGTACTAGCCACGTTTCCGTTGGTCGTTCCACCACCATTCGGATCTATTACCGGAGGAGGTGCTTTTCCATCGAGGTCTCGTGGCAAGTCGACTTGCGGACTTCCCATCGCGGAGAGGATATCGCGATAGAGTTGGTTAAAACGAGCATATTCTTCGTCCGGCCAACGAGGAGAGATTCGCTGAAACCCGGAGACCGCTGCTTGCGCGCGTCGAAGTTTTTCGGTCGCTTCCTTCTCATCGGAAAATGTTTTTCCCCATTCGAGTTGAGTTTCTGCCAAGCGATAGCGAGCATCAAAGTGCAGTTTTTGGAGGCGTTCGTCGTCTCGTTTTGTGAAGAGTTCTCTTTGCAGGAATTGAGCCATCTTTGCCCAACCCCAGATCGTGATAGGAGCATTCTCAGGCGAACCCACCACAGCGGTGAAGAACTTGTCTTCGGCTCCTAGCAGACCACTCGACCCCCATTCTTGATAGAGGCTGGCAACTTCGAATTGTGCATCCAAAGCGGATGGATTCGTTTTGAGAATGTCGAGAATAACCTCTTCAGCAGCGGAATAGTCTGGCTTTTTCCTAAGAGAACTTGCTAACCGGAGTTTCGTTCCAACGATTTGACCGGGGTCATTAACGAATGTTGAATCAGCAGCGGCACTGCTGAGGATTTTGCGATACGCATCAGATGCTTTCCCGAAATACTCTTCTGACTTTGTGGGATTGTCGCGTGAACCATCCGCGAGGCTGGTGAACGTCTCAGCGATCCACAATAGTGAATAGAATGTCTGTCCATCTTCACGATTGTAAAGATCGTTCAAAAATGCTTCGAATCCTGCTCGGACTTGTTCAAGCCGCTCGGTTTCGTTCGCTGCTCGTAATCGGTCGAGTTCTTGCTCGAGTTCGCGACCGAATTCGATATAGACCTGAGTCAGT
>JABJMI010000642.1 GCA_018659505.1 Planctomicrobium sp. | reverse complement strand
CTCCACTGCCGAGCATGACGACAGGGAGTTGGTCATTGTTATGGCTGCCGGTCATCATGCTGGAGAGATACAGGATCATCGAATTATCGAGCAGCGTCCGTTCACCTTCTTGAATGGCGTCCAGCTTGCCTGCGATGTAAGCGAGTTGCTCGACGAAGAACTGATTCACTTTCAACCAGTCACCGTTATTTGTATGGGAGAGGAGATGGTGAATCATGTAATCGATTCCCTGTGTCGGACCACGATCCGAGATCAGATTCGGGAACCGCAACGATGAGTGGTCGTTGTTCAGTTTCAACGTGCAAACTCGAGTCGTATCCGTACGAAAGGCAAGCACGAGAATATCGCACATCAACTGCATGTGTTCATCGATATCCTGCGGGATCCCATCCGTGGGGCGATCAATATCAGGTGTTTGCAGGGTCGGTCGCCAACCTTGTAAACGGCGTTCCTTCCCGGCAGTTTCAATGCGGCGTTCGACTTCGCGGACCGATTCGAGGTACTCGTCGAGACGCTTTGTATCGGACTTACTAATCTGCCGTTGTAAGTCTTGAGCATCATCTAATACGGCATCCAACACACTTGCATCGGTGCGGCTGACTTCATCGCGGAACAACCGGTCAAAAGCGAGAGCCGGGTAAAGCTCTAGCGGTGTCGGCGTGGTTGCGGAACTCCACGAGATGTGCGAGCTGTAAATCATCGAGTAGTTTTTATGCAGGGCAGCAATGGAATGTTCACAGCCCAGCACCAAACTATCGACTTTCGTTTGACCCGTATAATGTTTGGCGACAACTTGATCCATGCTGATACCAGAGCGAATTTCGCCGCCGTCAGCTAGATGAGCACCGGTGAGCAAGTTGCCGGTTTGGCAACTGTGAATGCCGCCGATGCGGGCTTCTTCGTTGTAAAGTCCTTTTAGAAACAACATCTTCTCACGAAACGGGTGCAGCGACTCAAGCACCTTGCCCAGCTGCATCTCTTCGCCTTCACCTTTAGCCCACCACTCTGCACTGTGGAAGCCATTTCCTGAGAACAGACATGCCAGTCGAACAGGAGGAGACTCGCTACTGGAATTGCCATCCGCACCGAAAACTGAGAGTGATTCGAGCCATGGTAGCGCCATTGTCACACCGAGACCACGCAGCATCGTTCGTCTTGAAATGGTCATGGTTGTTCTCCATTTTCAGAATTGCGAATGTTTTGAAACTGTGGACTAAGTACAATGAGTGCCGCTGCATCCGCGACGCCTGCGCCGCCATTGAGAGTCTGCACCATTTCGTCGATGAGAATTTGATCGGAAATAGTCATCGCACGTCCTAAAGCATACCCCAGTAATCGTTGGCAAAATAGTCGAGTCACGACATCTTGCTTCTGGGTGAGCAGGTAGTCGCGAAGACCTTCGATGCCGTCGAACTCAGTGCCGTCCCGCAATTTGGCATGAGCATCAATCGGCAAGTTGTTAGCATCTTGCTTTCGCAAGCGACCGATGGAATCGAAATTCTCCAGCGAGTAACCAAACGGATCAATGCGGCGATGACAATTGGCACACCCTTCGTCGTTGACATGCCGTTCGTTGATCTGCCGCATCGTCAACCCATCAGTTGCTGTCACCTGTTCGGGCAATTGCGGAACATTTGGCGGAGGCAATGGGAGTTTCTCTCCGAGCAGCGTTTCGACAATCCAGTTGCCTCGCAAAATCGGACTTGTGCGCGATGCGCCCGCTTGCTTCGACTGCACAGCTGCAAAACCAAGGATGCCTCCGCGACCATATTTCTTAACATCGTCGACAAGTCGTAATTGTTCGCCCTGCACATTGGGAATACCGTAATGCTGAGCGAGCCGTTCGTTGACGAACGTGTAATCTGCATCCAAAATTTCATCAACGTGGACATTATTACGAAACAGCTGTTGGAAGAAATGAATTGCTTCTTCGTTCATCGCTGAACGTAGTTCCTGATCGAACATGGGAAACAGCGTTTCGTTCTTCTCATTGAAGGCGTCAAAGTTCCGCACGTGCAGCCATTGCGTCCCAAACTCCACAGCCAGTGCTCGCGCTCGATCATCGCTGAGCATGCGATAGGTTTGCGCAACCAATACTTCCGGCTGATGTAAAGTTCCCGAAGCGGCGAGTTCACGAAGTTGGCCATCCGGGATCGAGGACCAGAGGAAGTAACTCAATCGACTGGCGAGTTCCCAATCATTCAGCGGTAAAGTATTTCCTTCCGGTGGAGAAGTTGGTTGACCTCGACGCACATGCAGCAGGAACGATGGCGAAATCAACACGCGGGCAATCAAACTCCGAAACGCTTCTTCATGCTCAATCCCCTTCTCTCGCAGCGAGCGATACAACTCGTGAAGCCCGGTTCGTTCTGCTTCGGTCAAGGGACGGCGATATGCTTTGGCTGCGAACTGTTCGAGTTGCTTCAATTGAGACGGAGCCGCTGCGCTAAAATCTTCAACAAAGGTATCCGCCCTTTGTTGAAAGAACGGGCGTTTTTTCTCGAAGAAATCGACGAGTGATTGCGGTTGATCCTGCGTTACAAACCCGATGAAGAGCGGTAAGTATTCATTTTCGACGACGGGAAACTTTGTAATGAATCGATGTTTCTCCCAGAGTCGTTCCAACTCAGCGGTTTGGTCTGCGTTGAGGAACAGGTTGATCAGCGGTTGATCTTCACGATGAAATGTTTTCAGACAGACAACTTCATCCAACGGAATGACATGTGGATAGCAGACATTCGGCGGAAACAGGTGGCGGAACTTTTCCAACCCTGCAAAAAACTTTTGTCGAACATCACCCTTCTCTGACAGTATAATAGGTGCGGTTCCGTCCCACGCAAGTTTCCCCTGTGGCTGAGTCGTTGTTATTTGAAACTGAACTGCCGACGAATCCTCGGCGCTATTCAATCGGCAATCAACAACGAATTGATAATCGCGAAAGAGAGCTGTCGGAAAACGGAGGGGAACAATCTGTTCAGTCGAGAGGACTAGATCATCGCCCTCGAACATATCCTCACTGAGTCCAAATTGGGGTTTATTATCTGCCGGAGACTGAGGTTGTTGCGGAAGGAGTTCTTTCAAAGTCTGCAATTTGAGCCCCTTCAACAGCGGACCATCGAATGAGGCAAGATGATCATACAATTTGCGATTGGCAGCGTCGGACTCGGGTGGTTGATCGCCCGACAAGAGTGTTTGCAACTGCTTGGCGAGACTTGCCGCTTCACCTTGACCAGCAGCAGAAGCAGCAGCATTGCGCCAGAGTGCGAGCAAAGTATTATTGTCGAGGTCTGCGGAGGATGCCGGTTGTCGATCCTTGGTGCTGCCGCGAACGAATCTCCAGACCGCAGCATTGCCCAAACGATCCGCGTGAGGATTCCCGACGGTGATATCTTTAGCAACGTCGCTAGCGAGATCCCAAACTCGCGGTGTGGGGCTGTCGACCTCTGTGATTGTGAAGGAGATCTCGGTCAGATCACAGACATGGCTCGCATCCCGTGCAGCGACGGCGAGCAATACTTGCTCACCTTCTTTTACAGTTATTTCCTGTGAACGGAAGGCGGCATCTTTCCCCAAATCGACGTTTCCTTCCTGAAGGATTGCCGAGCGATGTTGTGAGCTTGTTTCAAGCCACCAGCGAACTCCGTTGCCACATGCGGGATGTGCGTGAGCGATTTCCCCCGTCATTCGAACACGACCTGAGATCGGGCTTTTCCAGACAGTCGCGACGAACTCCGTCGGCATCGGATGGACAGCGATCATCTGTGCAGAAATTCGACCTGGGACAAATTCTGTTTTATCGGTCGCATTCGAAATAACAATCGGCAAGTCGGTTCCTTTAGGTCGCCAGCCGTTGATCAATTTGTGTTCAGGATTGGGAGCCAGATCATCAAGTAATTGCATTTCAATGGCTGCGACCATACGTCCTGGAGCTTCAGGTTTTGAACCGGGTGCAATCGGTTGCACATTCAAAACCGCGATCCATCGCTCTAACCAAACGGGATGAACCTTGTATTTGTCTACTAGCTCTTGCTGGGTCAATGCTTCGTTGTTTGCACTTTCAACGGCTGCATTCAAATAGTCAGCGGTCTTGCCAAATAACTGAGCGAGGTTAATTTCGTATTGAGAACCGAAACTTTCGTAGTCGCGAAGTTTAAGAACAGTCCCATCCCCTTTTTGAAAACGCGGATTTACAAAGCGAACATTTGTCTCATTGTGCCCCAAATTCCGCGAGCCTAAGTAGAGTGTCACTTCAGATTGTCCGGGAGTCGCATCAAGATCGATGGTCAGCGTTTGAGAGGCTTGAACTGCCGGGTCTTTCGACTTCTGACGAAGCAGACTGACGTAACTACCAATTTTGGGATATTCCCAAAGTCGATCAAACGACTTCGCAACTTCTGCAACGATGCCATCAACATCATTCACCAACCAGAGTTCATGGACAAGATTCATCGGGTAAGCTGGCTGCTCGGCATTCAACTCTTCCCACAGAATCCCCAGATATTTGGAACTGAGATTGCGTTCACTGGCAACTTTCTCAATGGTCGTTTTCTGCGATTGCAGATCCGCTCGCTGATCAACCAAAGCTGCGATGTACGGCTTCAACGGGAGACTGCCTTCGCTGGTAAATGGACGGTAAAACTTTCGCAATTCCGCGAGACTTTCATCGGTCCAGTCACGCTTTGTGGTTGAAGTTGAAAACCGAAATCCTTCCGGCAATAAGACAGCGTGATTGCTGATTTCTTTTGCAGCCTGAATGTATTTCGACATCATCGCTGGCGACATCGACAACGCTTCCGCTGCATTGGTGAACCCTTCTCCCGCAGCACCATCGGCAGGAAAGGTTTCCGCAGGTCGCAGATTGATGCCTGTTAGATCACGAATGGTGTTATCGTATTCCGTATTACTGAGTCGATGGAGCGGAACAAAACCGGGATCGCCCGCACGTTCGAGGGCAGCCTGCCTCAGCGTTTCTTTTGTCCAGTCGATTAACAGTTGTCGCTGCGCATCGGTCGGTTGTGGTTCATCCTTCGGCGGCATCTCG
>JABJMI010000183.1 GCA_018659505.1 Planctomicrobium sp. | reverse complement strand
TACGAGTCTCAACTTCCAGGGGTGCAAGCCCACGCGGGAACCGCCACCGTTTGCCTTGGAGAAAAAATCGCTCCCCCTTGGCATCGGTGTTTTGACTTGACTTCTGACGGCTGTGTCGTCGCGTGATCTTTGCGTTGGATTTGGTGATGGCGACCTCCAAGGCTCTATCCACTATTGTCTAATTGGACCCGGAAATCCATCTAATTGGACCTCCGACTGGACCTATTTGACTCTGCATACCCTCAGAAATCAAGCGATTTTCCGTAAGTTAAAGAAAAAGACCAACTTGCGACTTATCGCAAATTGGTCTAAGTGGAGGATAGGGGACTTGAACCCCTGACCTCTTGCATGCCATGCAAGCGCTCTCCCAACTGAGCTAATCCCCCGGTGGTTCTCTGTTTATAGAGAATGGTCCTCTCTTGGGTGAGGACAACATTGATTTCGGCTAGATCGTTGAACGAAAATAATGAAAATGCTGATTTCGATGAATTTTCAATCTTTTCTAGCTGCAAGAAGGTTAATTCGATTGGTTCAGACTGTCAACAATCGAGAGGTTTCGAATTCTTGGGATGCTTAAGGTGTCGGTCTGAGTCAGTCCTGTTAGAATGGGTACTCAAAATACTAAGAGATTTTTACTTCACATCAGCTTGCTCTGATTGATTGTTGAATTGAATATAAAGGTAACTTAAACATGGCAACCGATGATGTCGTCAAAACAGCTGAAGGATTGATTGAAGGAATTGATTCCCTGGAACTCGAAGAATGGTTTGAGTCGCTAGAGGATGTTCTGCATCGCTATGGACCGGAGAAGACTCAGCAGCTGCTCGTTCAACTCCGAGAACGCGCCTACCATCGTGGTGTGATGATGCCGTTCAAGGCAACGACTCCATATGTGAATACGATCCCGGTTGCTGAGCAGCCGCGGTATCCTGGCAACATGGAGCTTGAACGCCGAATCAAGTCGATCATTCGCTGGAATGCGATGGCAATGGTTGTGCGTGCGAACAAGAAGACGAGCGGTCCGGGCGAGAGTGGAGTCGGGGGGCACATCTCTACATTTGCATCCTCCGCGACACTTTACGAAGTTGCCTACAATCACTTCTTCCATGCTCGTACAGAAGATCACACCGGGGATTTGGTTTACTTTCAGGGACACGCTTCTCCTGGGATGTACTCGCGGGCTTTTGTTGAAGGTCGCTTAGATGAAAGCCACCTTGAACATTTCCGTCAGGAAACAACTCGCGGTCAGGGTCTTTCTTCCTATCCGCATCCATGGTTGATGCCGGACTTCTGGCAGTTCCCGACTGTGTCGATGGGGCTGGGACCAATTTGCTCGATTTATCATGCTCGCTTTTTACGGTACATGCGTGATCGTGGAATCATGGATACCTCGAAGTCGAGAGTCTGGGCATTTCTAGGTGATGGTGAGATCGATGAACCGGAATCTCTCGGAGCGATTACTCTTGCTTCGCGGGAGAATCTTGACAACCTGACATGGATTGTGAATTGTAATTTACAACGGCTTGATGGACCTGTTCGTGGTAACGGAAAAATTATTCAGGAACTCGAAGGTGCGTTTCGCGGTGCTGGCTGGAATTGTATTAAAGTTGTCTGGGGTGGAAACTGGGACAGCTTGCTGGCTCGCGATCACGAAGGGAAACTCATCAAACGTCTTGGTGAGATCATTGATGGGCAATATCAGAAGTATTCCTGTTCTGATGGAAGCTATATCCGCGATCACTTCTTCAATAGCCCTGAACTGAAAGAGTTCGTCAGTCAGCTGACAGATCAACAGTTGGAAAAACTTCGTCGTGGCGGACACGATCCTGAGAAAGTCTTCGCTGCCTTTGACGCCGCCGTGCATCACAAAGGAGCACCGACTGTCATTCTCGCGAAAACTGTGAAGGGTTACGGTTTAGGCGAAGCGGGTGAGGGACGCATGGTTGCTCACAACACGAAGAAAATGAACAACGAGGAACTGCATTCGTTCCGTGAACGGTTCAATATTCCGATTGACAAAGATGATGTTGAGAAGATGCCGTTCTATCGTCCGGCTGAAGACAGTCCTGAAATGGTGTATCTGAAATCGCGACGCGAGCAATTAGGTGGAAACATTCCTGCTCGTAAACCAACTGATGAACGGTTGGAAGTCCCGAGCCTTGATGACAAAGCTTTCAAACGACAGTTAACTGGTACTGTTGGCAAAGGGGAAGTCTCAACAACGCAGGCATACGGTGCGATTCTGCAGAACTTAATGCGGAACAAGGCAATTGGCGAACGTATCGTTCCCATCATTCCCGATGAAGCACGTACATTCGGGATGGAATCGTTCTTCAGCACTTTCGGAATTTACTCCAGCAAAGGGCAACAGTACGAACCGGTCGATCGCGTCGGTGGTAGCTTGATGTACTACAAGGAAGCCAAGGATGGTCAGGTTCTCGAAGAGGGAATCAACGAAGCGGGAGCGATGGGATCGTTCATCGCAGCGGGGACGGCATACAGCAACCTCGGTATCAACATGATTCCGTTCTACGTTTACTACTCGATGTTCGGATTTCAGCGAGTCGGCGATCTCATCTGGTGTGCAGCAGACAGTCGTACCAAAGGTTTCCTCGTAGGGGGAACATCTGGTAGGACAACTTTGAATGGTGAAGGGTTGCAGCACGAAGATGGTCACTCGCATGTGATGGCAGCGACTGTTCCGAACCTAATCGCTTACGACCCAGCATTTGCATACGAATTATGCGTAATCATTCAGGATGGTTTACGTCGCATGTACGCGGAAGGTGAAGAGATTTTCTATTACCTTTCCGTCTACAACGGCAACTACGAAATGCCAGCGATGCCAGAACAAGAAGGCGTCGCTGAGGGCATTCTTAAAGGGATGTACAACTACCAGAGCACCGAGAGTGGTGCAGGACAAACCAAGCGTCCGCAGCTCTTCGGCTCTGGAACGATCCTTATCGAAGTCCTGGAAGCACAAGCGATTCTCAAAGAGAAGTACGACATCGGTTGTGATGTTTGGAGTGTCACCAGTTACAGCGAACTTTGTCGCGATGCGATGGCAGCTGATCGCTGGAACCGATTACATCCAGAAAGCGAACAACGCCAGTCATTCCTCGAAGAAACACTCGCTGGGACCGATGGACCGTACGTTTCATCGAGTGATAACATCCGCATGGTCGCTGACCAGATTCGTGAATGGATTCCTGGACAGTATGTCGTGATGGGAACCGATGGTTTCGGTCGCAGCGACACCCGAGAAGTCTTACGCCGGCACTTCGAGATCGACGCCGAATTCACTGCCTTTGCAACCTTGACTGCTCTTGCCGACGAAGGTGCTTACGATAAAGCGAAACTGACTCAAGTCATTACAGACTTGGGGATTGATCCAGAGAAGGTTGAACCGCGTACTGCGTAATTTTAGTGATTCACGTTTTGCCGGACACTTTAAGTGTCCGGCTAATTTTTTTCCTATACAGTTAAACTAGACGACGAAGATTCACTCATGGAAGCTGGAATTGTTGGTTTGCCGAATGTTGGCAAGAGTACGTTGTTCAACGCATTGACCTGCTCGCAGGCTGCCCAAAGTGCGAACTATCCGTTCTGTACAATTGAGCCTAACGAGGGCATTGTCAGTGTGCCCGATGGTCGCCTGGATATCATTACGGAGTATTTCAACCCGCAGAAAACGATTCATGCTGCACTGAAACTGGTCGATATCGCTGGCATCGTGAAAGGTGCAAGCGAAGGCGAGGGGTTGGGAAATAAGTTCCTCAGCCACATTCGAGAAGTGGATGCCATCATTCAAGTTGTCCGTTGCTTTGAAGATGACGACATTACGCATGTTTCGGGGAAAGTCGATCCGGTGAACGATATCGACATCATCGAAACTGAACTGATGCTCGCTGACATGCAGATGCTCGACAATGCCATCGGCAAAGCGCAGCGAACGGCACGTAGCGGAGACGCGGATGCCAAGAAACGTGTCGCTGTTATCGAGAAATGTCAGGCACATCTCGACAAAGAAGAACCGCTGCGAAAATTGGAGCTTGATCAGGAAGAAGCAAAGATCGTCAACGGGTATGGAATGCTGACCGCGAAGCCGGTTCTGTACGTTGCCAATGTCGACGAAAACGATCTACTGGGCGAAGGTCAGTTGGTGATGCAACTGCGAGAATTCGCCGAGAAAACAGGTGCGGATGTTGTCCCAGTTTGTGCGAAGATTGAGTCGGAGATCGCTGAGCTTGATGAAGCGGATCGGATTGAGATGCTGGAGTCAGTTGGTCTCGAAGAACCGGCACTCGCGACACTTGCGCGGGCGGCGTATCACACGCTCGGCTTACAAAGTTACTTCACCGCCGGCGAGAAAGAAGTTCGCGCCTGGACTATTCCAATCGGTGCCACGGGTCCGCAAGCAGCTGGTGTGATTCACACCGACTTCGAAAAAGGCTTTATTCGAGTTGAAGTCTACAGCCTCGAAGCATTGCAAGAATTCAAAAAAGAATCCGCCATCCGCAGCGCCGGCAAGCTAAGAATCGAAGGCAAAGAATACGTGATGCAAGATGGCGATATTTGTCACTTCTTGTTTAACAAGTAAGTTATTCAGCCATTTTTCAGTGGGTGTTGTTTTCTGGTTGATAGCTTGATCTTGCCGCAGAAAAAGAGGGTGCGAAGCCGCAAAGAAGTGAAAGAAGCGGTGAAAACTCTTTACGACATTGCGTCTTTGCGTTGAAATCAATAAATCTGCCAGTCATCTCCAATCTTCCCTTGCGCATAAAAAAGCCCGGTCTTGTCACAAGACCGGGCTTTATGCTTTGAGCCAAGGAGTTTCAATCCATT
>JABJMI010000641.1 GCA_018659505.1 Planctomicrobium sp. | reverse complement strand
TCGCTCTCTCGAATTCGAAAGTGTTCCGCGATTTAGGGGGAGTTGTTCTTCAGTCTCCTTCTTCGACACGCACCACAATGGATACTGCGATTCTGGAAACAGACCCTCGTTTTGGTCCGCAAGCTGCGTTGTCTGCATTCGACGCGACATTTGCAGCCAACATGTTCTACGAGAAGAATGATCGTGCTCTGAACAATCAGTTCTTCGGCGGAGGAACACGACTCCTTAAACAGGATGCGGTTGTTTACCAAGCTCAAATCTCTAAACGTACTCCTTACGGTAGCGAATTTACGTTTCGAAATAATATCGATTACGATGCCAACAATGCTCCGGGTAATCTGTTCCCAGCGGCTTGGGATTTCAATATCGAAGCGGAATTCAGACAGTCGCTTTTAAGAGGTCGTGGCATCGATTACGGTCGAATAGTTGGTTCGAGCCAAGTCCCCGGAGTTTATAACGGCGTCTTAATTGCTCGTGCAAATACCGATATTTCTGTCGCAGACTTTGAAATCTCCGTACGTGACTTTGTAGACAATGTTGAAGAATCATACTGGGATCTTTACTTCGCTTACCGAGATTTAGATTCGAAAATCGCTGCCAGAAATACCGCCCTCGAAATCTGGAGAAGAGTCCAGGCTCTTGCGTCGCAAGGAAGAGTTGGAGGAGAAAAAGATAAAGAAGCCGAAGCCCGCGAACAATACTATCGTTTCAAGGAAGAGGTTGAGAATACTCTCACGGGTCGTAACGGTGGAGAATCCGAAACAGATCGCGGTCTGTATGTCACTGAACGACGCCTGCGTTATCTCATCGGATTGGCTGCGACGGACCAAACACTCTTAAGACCATCTGAAGAACCGACTCGAGCCGAGGTCCTCTTCGATTGGGATCTTAGTCTTGAAGAGTCTTTGTCGAAACGTGCTGAACTGCGTCGACAAAAATGGATGATCAAACGCAGGGAACTCGAACTTGTTGGCAGTCGAAACTTCCTTTTGCCAGAACTTGATGTTGTTGCCTTACATCGTTGGCGTGGATTCGGTCGTGCTTTTGCAGATAATGATGCCGGTCGCTTTAGTGATTCGCTGAGCAACTTCGCGAGTGGCGATTTTCAGGAATCACAAGTCGGTGTCGAGTTGGCATTCCCGATTGGAAACCGTCAAGCTCATGCCGCTGTCAGAAATGCTGAGTTCCTACTTGCTCGAGAACGATCGTTACTCGAAGAGCAAGAAGAGCGAATCGTTCACGATCTCAGTAACGCTTTTGCAGAAGTCGATCGTGCTTATCATGTTCTGCAAACCGTTTTTAATCGAAGAGAAGCAGCGGGTGAACGTCTTCAGGCACTGCAAGTCGCCTTCGAGCAAGATCAAGCTCAGTTAAATCTCGTCCTCGATGCACAACGTCGCTACGCAGATTCGGAATCGCACTACTACAACACTCTGGTGAAATACAACGATTCAATTCGAAGCTTGCATCGTGAAAAAGGGAGTCTGCTAGAATACTCAGGAATCCATCTCTCTGAAGGTCCGTGGACGAATGAAGCCTATGCTGATGGAACGGATCGGGCGGATCGCACAACAGTTCTCGAAGGAGAGCATCTTCCAGGTCACCGAGTGATTTCAGCTGGACCAGAATAGTTCGGGGCCAACTCTACCCTTCAACTTCACAGCCAGAGAACAAACTTGATCCCAAGCGGATGTAAGTCGCTCCCTCTTCGATAGCTGTCTCGAAATCACCACTCATTCCCATGGACAAATCATTGAGTTGAATGTGATCAGTTTGCGAGTTCAATTCGTCACGTAATTTTCGTAAACCACCAAATGTACTTCTCAGGGTACTTTCATCAGAAGTCTGTGGCGCCATTGCCATCAAGCCTGAAATCTTAAGGCTTTCAAGTTTGGATATCGCTTCCAAATTCTCCCTAATCTGAGAGACGCTGAAGCCACTTTTCGCCTCCTCTTCTGAGATATTCACTTGCAGCAGAATACGTGGACGAATCTGCAATTCCGCAGCGACACGTTCAATTTGTTCGAGGAGTCTTATGGAGTCAACGGAGTGAATCATCTTTACGTGTGGGAGGACTGCTCGAACTTTGTTTCGCTGCAATTGACCGATCAGGTGCCACTCGAACTTGTCCGATAATTGTTGGGATCGCTCTACTAATTGTTGAGGGCGATTTTCACCGAGGTTCGTCTGGTTGAGTGAAAGCAACTCAGCGACGATTGCAACCGGTGTATATTTTGTCACCGCGATTAGCTTCACTTCTTCCGAAGAGCGTCCGCTTAGCTGACATGCTTGATCGATTCGACTCTGAATCTCAGCGAAATTTTCTTTGAGTTGATTCTGGATCTGGCGAGACCATTCAGGTGAAGGTGCTTGGGGCATAGTTCAACTCTTGCAAATTATAAAACTCGAATGACACATAACACGATCTGTTAGCAAGCGTGCCCCTTTAGCTGCCCACTTTACTGAGGGCAACCCCGTTGCGGTTTCAAGTGAAATTGAATCTCCCGCGGGACCTGCAATCCATGTCGAATGAAAGATGAATATGCACAAGAAGTCAAAACATAAAAAAAGAGGAGCTTATAAGCTCCTCTTTCATGACTTCAGCATCAATTGATTCTTATTCGTCTGAAACGTATGGTAGCAATCCAATGAAGCGAGCTCGCATGATGGCTCGACGTACTGCACGTTGGTAAATCGCAGAAGTACCCGTGCGACGGCGAGGAAGAATACGACCTTCTCGGTCGATCAACTGCTTCAATGTCTTTGTGTCTTTATAATCGACGTAGACAGGACGTGGAATTCGTCCATCTGGACAGAATCGACAAGTCATTTTCCGCTTTAAGCGTGCTCGCTTTTTGCGAATTTTGCGGATGTCTGCTTTGCTAAGTGACGCCATATCTTCTACCTGGAGAATCGAACAAATATTCAAGCGGGGCAGTATTGCAGACCATTGACAAACCTGCAACTCCGAGAGGTGAGGATTTTCACTGTTTCGGAGGAGAGGTGAACATTCTAACAGATGTTGTAGGGTGGGTGGAGTTCGTCAATCCATGGGAATGGTGGGTTACGCAATAATGTATCGTTTCATAATGAGGTGTCTTAGCGGTCATGCCGAGAATGTAACCCAACATATTCAATATCTGATTGCTTCACCCACCCTAACGAACTAGATTTTTACGATGAATCAAATTGGGTTGATGTGTCCTGTGCTGATCTTGAATCATTAGCGCTGCACAACAGGATTTGGGAGAAATGGACATAGATTTTCTGTTGCATCGAATTTTCTGATTGCTATCGTTACTGTGAATGATTCAACTGAAAAATGTATCGACGAGCGAGGAGAGAACTCTATGGTCGAGTCTTCCGACCTGATGATTGAAGCAAATGGGCTAAGCAAATACTACGGTCCCTTTATCGCGACCGAAGATGTTACTTTCTCTGTCCCAAAAGGAGAGATCGCTGCCTTCCTTGGTCCGAACGGTGCTGGCAAATCGACAACGATGAAGTTGCTCACCGGCTTCCTGACACCGAGTGCCGGTGAAGCACGCATTGGTGGCTTCAACATGGCTGAAGATCGCATCAAAGCCAGCGAATTCATCGGCTACCTGCCGGAGAACGGTCCTCTCTACAACGAAACAACTCCCGAAGGTTTGCTGAAATATATCGGTCAAGCTCGCGGACTTGCCAAGAGCAAACTGAAAGAGCGACTGGAATATGTCGTGAAGAAGTGTTCCCTGGAGGATGTCTGGGGGAAACAGATCGGCAAACTTTCTCGCGGGTATCGACAACGTGTTGGCATGGCACACGCGCTGTTGCACGATCCCCAAGTCTTGATTCTTGATGAACCAACCAGTGGACTCGACCCAAACCAAACTTATCAAGTACGCGAGTTGATCCGAGAACTCGGTAAGACGAAAACGATCTTGCTTTCGACTCATATCCTGTCGGAAGTGGAAGCGGTGTGTGATCGAATTATTCTCATTAACCGCGGACGTGTTGTTCTCGACGGAACAGTCGAGGACATGCACGAAGTCAGCGGGAACATGGAAGAAAGTTTCCGACAATTGACCGCCAGCGGTAGTTAATAAACGATCACGAAATGTCGCTTCACATTGTAAGAAGCAGATATTGATTCACATAAAAACATTATTTAGTCAAAGATATCGAGATGCGCAGTCACGTTATCCTCGCGGTTTTCAAACGCAATGTATCGAGCTACTTCTCCGGAATGCTCGGCTACCTTTTCATTGTCGTGTTTGTTGTCTCTGGGGCATTCCTGTCGTTTAATCAGGACTTCTTCGCTGACAATCTGGCGAACCTCGATCAACTCAGCGAGCAGTTTCCGCTCTTGCTGTTGTTCATCATCCCTGCAATTACGATGACAACCTGGGCGGATGAGAAGAAACTCGGCACGGACGAGTTACTCTTCACGCTGCCGGCGACCGATTTCGAAGTCATTCTCGGGAAATACTTCGCTGTTCTGTTTGTCTATACCGTCGCCCTGCTGTTCTCGACG
>JABJMI010000461.1 GCA_018659505.1 Planctomicrobium sp. | reverse complement strand
TGACGGTCGCGGAGTCGCCACTCAAAAAGTTGACTATGTTCCAGAGATTTTAACGCAGCGAGTATTGTCCTATATTGATGAGATCAAATCCGAACCATTCTTTTTGTACTACGCCTTAAATGTTCCACATGCCAACAACGAAGGAGGTCGTTACAACGAGTCACCTGAGAAAGGCATGGAAGTCCCGGACTTTGGTCCCTACGCCGATCAAGCCTGGCCCGGTCCCGAAAAAGGCTTTGCAGCCATGATGAGAAACATCGATTTGGCAGTCGGTGAAATTCTCGATCAGTTGCTTCTCTCAGGCATCGATGAAGAAACGGTGGTGCTTATCACCAGCGACAATGGTCCACATCAGGAAGGTGGACACAAGATGGAATTCTTCGATTCAAATGGTCCGTTGCGCGGTATGAAGCGCGATCTGTACGAAGGAGGAATTCGAGTCCCCCTACTGGTTCGCTGGCCCGGGCACATCAAACCGATGAGCGAAACGAATCTCATCAGTGCCTTTCAGGATTTCTTACCAACCTTTGCTGAGATCGCAGAGGTTGGAACTCCTGAGAACATCGATGGGATCTCATTCGCTCCCACGCTGCTTGGGAAAACGGAACAGCGGAAACACGACTTCCTGTATTGGGAATTTACCGAACAAGGTGGCAAACGAGCCATTCGGAAAGGCGACTGGAAATTAGTTCAAACTGACGTCAGTAAACAAAACTCAAACAAACCGGAACTGTATAACCTGAAAAGTGATCTCAGCGAAACAACGAACTTGGCGAGTAAGCATCTCGACGTTGTTAGCAAGATGACAATCCTGATGGACCAAGCCCATCAAGAGAACAAGGCTTTCCCGTTATTTTCCAGTGAACATTGATTTGGCAAAGGTCGATACTCTGCTGTGAACGATTATTGCGAAATCATCAGAATGTTCTTGCAAAGATAGAGAACTGCTTTAAGCTACTTTTGCCCGGCGTCGCTTTGATGGGCAAGTAATCGACGCAAAGTTTATGAACACGGATAAGACTCGGCGGCAGATCACTTTTGAGGCCGCCCGCCTGATGTACACTCGTCAAGAAACCGAGTATTACCGGGCAAAGATGAAAGCCGGCAAGAAAATTTGTCGCGGTTGGGTGAAGCCCTCGCTGCTCCCTTCGAATGTCGAGATCAGAGACGAGATCCAACGCTTCGTCTCTCTCTATGAAGGCGACAAACGCTTCGACAATCTCCGCGATATGCGTTTGACGGCGTGGCGGATGATGAATCTGCTGAAGAATTTTAAACCGAAGTTAATAGGTAGCACACTTACCGGATTCATCAGACGTGGCAGCGACGTCGACATCCATCTTTTCAGCAGCAGTGTCGAAGCAATCGCGAATACTCTTGATGAGCTGGGACTCTTCTTCGATGTCGAGCATAAACATGTTCGCAAACATGGCGAAGAACGAATCTACACGCATATCCACGTGCATGAAAAATTCCCTGTCGAACTGACCTGCTATGCAGCGGATCAAGCACACGTCATTTTCAAAAGTTCAATCACCGGCAATGCAATCGAACGTGCCAACTTGTCAGAGTTCGAACAACTCTTGAATCGTGAATATCCAGATTTAGTTCTGGATGAGACCATCGATTCCTTCGACTATGAAATTGATCGCTTCGAGTTGTATCGCCTGCTGCTCATTCCACTGGCGAACGTCGAACAAAGCAAGAAATACCACCCGGAAGGCGATGTGCTGTATCATAGCCTGCAGGTCTTCGATCTTGCATATAACGAAAAACCGTATGATGAAGAGTTTCTTTTAGCAGCCTTGTTACACGATGTCGGGAAGGGGATTGATCCACTTGATCATGTCGGTTCCGGTGTAGAAGCCCTCGAAAGTGTGATCACTCCGCGCACCAAGTGGCTGATCGAGAATCACATGGAAACTCACAAGATCCAGGACGGAACCATCGGCGCCCGAGCACGCCGCCGACTCCAACAAAACCCCGATTACGAAGAACTCATCCTCCTCGGAGAATGCGACCGAGCCGGCCGCATCCCCGGCGGCTACGCCCCCGAATTAGAAGAAGCAATGGAGATCCTCAAAGAACTTTCGAGAAGCTGCCGTATTTAAATGTCGTTTCAAATGCTCTAATTATGAATATCATCCTGTTCGAAAATCATGAGGTTGATGCACCGTTTCGTCGAGATGACCGGCGCGTCATTCACATATTGAAGGTGCTGCGACGAGAGGTGGGGGATTCCACCGATGTGGGGCTTGTTAACGGGCCGCGTGGAAAAGCGATCCTTAGATCATTGAATGAACATGAAGTCGTTTTTGACTTTACTTGGGGCGAAGAACCACCTGCTCTGTTACCAATCGATTTGATTGTTGGACTGTCTCGACCTCAGACCAGCCGAAGAATTTTACAGGAAGCGACCAGCCTTGGCGTTCGCAGTATTTATTTTGCTACGACGCAGCGCGCGGAGCCTTCGTATGCTTCCTCCAAGTTGTGGACGACCGATGAATGGGAACGACTCGTTCGCACGGGAATCGAGCAGGCGTTCTCGACCCGCTTCCCCGTTGTCAAATTCGGAATCAGCATCAGCGATTGTATCGAGTCAACAAATTCGACTGCCCACAGAATTTGCTTGGACAACTACGAAGCGACAACAGGCTTGTGGGAGGCGTCCAGCCAAAAGCAATCGGTCGTACTGGCTGTTGGTTCCGAGCGAGGTTGGACGGAAAATGAACGAGAGTTGTTTCGTCAAAACGGTTTTGCATTAGCTCATCTGGGCGACCGCCCACTTAGAACAGAAACCGCAGCGATTGCTTCCATTAGTATTGTCAGTGCTCAGATGAGAGCAGTCTGATTTGGAAGAAGGAATGGATTACAAATTGCAACCGCTTTGAGGTTCACCCCCTCCGGTTCACGCGTTTATTATCCGCATTCTGACGCCATCTATACCAGCTCACGTTCATCTCGGCGGTAGTTCATTAGGGACGAAATCGCAGATGAGAATAATGCCGTCGCACCAACAACGACATAGCCGACGAATAGTAGCTCAACAAGTATTGCATTTCCGGAGTGACCCTTAGAGATCATTTCGGGGAGTTGAGCAACCGAAGGCAGATTAACGTAGAGTGTGAAACCGCTGTATCCTGCAAGCAGATAGCGAGCCCACGGACGACCGCTCCAAATCAACCGGATCAGGACCAACGGGAACACAACACGAAAGAGCTG
Source organism: Planctomicrobium sp. (assembly GCA_018659505.1). Classification (GTDB taxonomy): domain Bacteria; phylum Planctomycetota; class Planctomycetia; order Planctomycetales; family Planctomycetaceae; genus Thalassoglobus. Next base: position 105 of record JABJMI010000461.1, on the reverse strand, counting down.
TAGCGGTAACGTTGCCCATCCGTTGAATAGGTTGTGATTAAAGATTTCCCAAGTTGAAACGCCAGTCGTAATTGCGGCGATTAGAAGCAGAACACGCCCGCCACG
>JABJMI010000640.1 GCA_018659505.1 Planctomicrobium sp. | reverse complement strand
GTAGAATTGTGATCGAGCTTGGTCGAAAGCGCTCATCCCTTGATCAGAAACTTCTGGTGGGGCTTCAGTTGAAGTCGGATCTCCTGCCAGTGTTGTTTCATCAGGAGTCATCACAATTGGCTGTGAATAGTCGTATGTGCTGTTATCTACATAAACACTTCCTGAAGAGGCATATGGGTTGTAATAGTTGTTGTAACCGAAAGCCCAACCGACCCGATTGACCGCCCAGGTCGTCATCCCAAACGCCGTTAAAGCGGGATAATTATCCCACCAATAATTCCAGCGTGATCCTGAATGCCAATGACCATGCCAGTGACCATGATGCCAACCACCGTGATGGGAGTAATGGTGATCATGCCAATTATCCCAATTTCCACGACGGTCATCCCACCTATCTTGCCGGTTGTCCCAGCGATCATCACGATTGGTTAGCCGGTCATTAATATTGTTTTCACGATCGCCAATACTTGGGCGATTTACAGGACGATCACCTATCCCTGGTCGATTTGGTCTCTCGCCAATTCCTGGACGATCTCCGCTGCCAGGACGGTTGCCAAGACCGGGTAAAGTTGAAGGACGGTTACCGACACCAGGACGTTCTACTACCCCAGGCCTCGTTTCTGGAAGAGTTGAAGGTCGATTTCCAGGTCGTTCGATGACGCCAGGACGAGTTCCATTTCCTGTTCCTGGTCGAGCTCCGACCTCCGGACGCGATCCGGGCAATGGCTTAGGTCGATTTCCATTACCGATCTCAGGTCGCGAACCGGGCTGTAATCCTGGAATATTTCCGGGTCGTGTCGATGGACGATTTCCAGGAGTAATGCTTGGACGGGATGATGGTAAATTCGGGCGACTAGAAGGAGTGCTTGGTCGAGTCGACGGGCGACTTGATGGAGTATTTGGTCGACTCGAAGGGAAGGATGGTTTTGTAGATGGTCGACTGATCGAAGGCGAAGGTCGACTCGTCGGTCTTGATGAAGGACGACTGATCGATGGTGATGAAGGACGACTTTGAGGTCGGCTGACTGATGGACGAGCACCTCCGCCACCGCCACTGAAACTGCGACCTCCACCGCCGCCTCCGCCACCGCCAACGCGTCCGCCACCCCCGCCAAATCCTCGGGCAAATGAAGTTTCAACTCCAGCGACGAGACATAGCAAACAAATCAGCCCTATCATGCTTATGCTTCTGGTATTCATCTTTAACCCAATGCTTTTTCGATGATTCAAGAATTTATGATGATTCACAATTTTTACTATTTAGTCTTAGATAAGTTTAATGCAGGTTTTGGAGACTTACGAACCATGGTCACTGGCTCATGACTTTCTCGGATCTCGTCGCCAACAATCAAGCTTTGGTAATTCCAGATAAGTCTCTCAGCACTCACGATATGATAAATGGCAGACGACGTGACCGTTTCCCCTTCGGAAGAAACACCCGCACTTGTCAGCAACCAACCATCGTCTGTTCGAGTCCAGAATCCATTGAAGAATCCACCTTCAGAATCAAAAGTCCAAGCACGAAGTTTTTTGTGGATGGGATCCCATCCAGTTCTTTGAACCCCCGACATCTCTCGACCATCGGCCGTTTTAACGACAAATTTCCTGAGCAGGTAGTTTCCGTCATCAGACCATTGGCAACTTGTCTCAACAATTGTATTTGCCGACTCATTGACCCAATCACCAACCATCCAGGAAAGCTGAACAAGTTGCTCGCCTCTTCCTAAATCTTCTCTCGGAAAATCTTTTAAGACAGCGATACGCCAGTTCCCGTCCTCGCCCTTCTGGTGGATCGCTGCGTATCTATTGGACGTTCGGGCATGGTCGACGGACTCTGAGGAAATGACAAACCCCTCTTCCAATGCGACGGAATCGCCAAGATATTTCACACTCGTGATATCAATCGATTCGATTAACACATCGGGTGAAATAGAAAACGCTTCATTGAAACGAGAGATAATCGAATCGCGCCCATGAGTTCGGACACCGAGTTCGTCTAAAAACTCAGCGTCTTTCGTGAATAACTGACCGATCGCTTGAGCATCGCGGTCAGCGTAAGCATCAACGAAGTCTTGAGCACTTTTCCAAAATGGCTTTTCAGGTTCAGGAATCTGAAAGCTATGTTGACCATCCGTTTCAATTTCATCTTGAGCGCATATCGTCTGCGAACCCAATTGACACAGAAGTGTTAACGAGACAATGAAACGAAAAAACGAATTACCAAAAATCATTTTTTTCACCAAAAAACTATAGAACAGATCTGAACAGTCTTTCCGAAAGTGGAGTTAGATCAAGACCATTAATGTGTGGGGGAAGAATGCCCAGGCAAGGAATATCTGCTTCTCCCACTCAATGTTCGATTTTACTCTCGCAAAGCTAGATCACAACAAGCTTTCTACTGAATTCAATTCTTACACAGAAAATTCTTTAAATATAAAAACGATACCATGAGTACCAAATTTATAGAGTGGAGGGTATTTGGTAACCTCAATAAACGTCCTTGTTGATTATCTTGAAATCCCGAGGTCATGACTCGTAAATCTACGAGACAAAGGTCTTCTCGATAGTTGCGAATTATCGCAAATTCTCTGTTACCGGAATTCTTATGAGAACGTAGGTCTGAATTTTTATGAACAGTTCTATCTCGTGGTATCAGCGTTTTTTACTTCCGGAATTGAGTCCTCGGGAAATATGAAGTATTTGGAATACGTCCGAGGCAATGTGGGCTTTCTGAATTGTTGAAACAATTTCACCACTTTAAACATCAACATTGAAGAGTGCATATCGTGAGCATCTTGATGCAGCGATTGTAGAAGCAGACTGGACCCTCCCTAGGTTCTAATCAGAAGATTTAGGTCAAATCTCGGCGAATTAGGAAGGGAGATGACCTGTGGTAACCAAGAATCGCTCAGGGGAAAAATATTCAGTTCAATGATCTTTCTCAGGACATCGATGGTTTGACTGGTTCGCTGCTCTTTGATGTCTTCACAATCGATCACGTCGCTGACACCGAGATCAACGATC
>JABJMI010000177.1 GCA_018659505.1 Planctomicrobium sp. | reverse complement strand
TGACGCCTTTAGGTTCTAGCTCTTCGTCAAGCAGATTAGCAATAGTCTCTGTCATGCGCTCTTGAACTTGTGGCTTGCGAGAAACTTCATCCACGATTCGTGCCAGCTTACTGAGACCGACAACATGTCCGCGAGGGATATAACCAATATGTGCAACACCTAAGAACGGTAATAGGTGATGTTCACACATACTGTTGAAGCTGATATCCCTGACTAAAACCAGTTCATCGTATGTTTCAGTAAAGACTTTCTTGAGGTGCCTGGCAGGGTCGAGGTGTAGGCCGCTGAAGAGTTCCTCGTACATGCGTGAGACTCTGGCGGGAGTTTCGAGGAGCCCTTCGCGATCAGGGTCTTCGCCCACCGCTGCGAGGATCTCTCGAACTGCCTTTTGGATACGAGGTTTGTCGACAACAAAATCTTCAGACTTTTCAGACACAATGATCTCTTCGTACTTATGAGCAATGAAGTTTGCTTTGCCCCGCAGTGAAACTGTGGGGCAAAGCAACACGAGCAATAGATTGTAGTAAAACGAGCGAAGAATGCCTCATTCTTAAAACTGATTTCGAAATTCTCTCAAGAGTCGATTCCCGTTTTCTCTGGTTCGAGATAGTGAATGTTCGATTCGATTGAAATGATCGCCCTCAACCTTTGGTTGCCGAGTTCACTCACTACGGGGATCACAACTCGCCCGTTCTGTAGAGGTGCCTGCCAAGAGAATAGTCCAGTTTTTTCATGGACTTCCACCTGATCGTCGTCGACAACCGTTTCCGCTCCGGGAGTCGTTGAGCCGTTCAAGGAAATTTCACCTTCGATGCCTAGTGTAAGTTCTTCTTTGTTGGAAAGGCTCGAATTGAGGTTCAACTGCGGCTTGGAGGAAGCAGTTGAGGAGAATTGTTGTTTTTGTGATCCATCAATCTGAATGTCAGCAGAATGAAGAAGCGAGAAAAACTTTCCACCTGGGGCAAGGAATCCAAGTTCCAATTTCCAACCGGTGTCACTCGATTCGATGTTAACAAACCAGTTCTTTGCATTGGCAGGCAACAGGAAATCTTTGTAATGCTCACGTGCATGGGGACCAGAGTCATCCCAATGGACTCGAAACAAACGGATGACTTTCCTTGCCGAGTGCCAATCTTTTCCTATTCCTAGAGATGCAATTGCTCTCTTCAAGAGTTTCTCAGAAACCTGCCATTTGATCGCTAACCAATATGGTCCTGCTTCGTTGACTTCCAACCAGTCGCTGGGGGCTTCTTGCTGCTGAATTGATTGTTTGTCCTGAGTTTTGACGATCTTCTCAATGAGTTCATCCTTCCTCAGCCCCGAAGTTGAATCGAGCTGCAATTCCGCAGCGAGTTCCTTGAGTTCAGAGACTGTCATTAATTTGAGGTCAGCTCTGCGTTCTCGTGATTTCGCGGATTTCACTTCGTTGCTCATAAGCTGCCCTTGGGATTTTCTTATCGTCAAGAATGGGTATTCCGACCACAGCATTCTGCCTGAAGTATGTGAAAACAACCTTATGTATTGATCGGAAATAATCAATCAAAAATGAACTGAACTACCGACTTACATTCTATCACCATTTTTGGGGATTCCGCTAGTGCCTCGAAGAGGGGCTTTGACTTCACTGATTCTCAAAACTAGACTCGCTTCAAATTCTTGTCGACCTTTGTTTTTAGATTGATCAGGTGACAGGGACCATATGAAGAAGTCAAATTCAATCGTTCCGGTTAAAGTCCTTTACTGGTCCTCTCAAATTTCAACGATGTCATTTGAACTGGCATTGTGCATCGGGGTCGGGTACTGGATGGACGTAAAGCGAGACTCATCTCCGCTTTATTTACTCCTAGGTTGTTTGGTTGGTTTTGCACTTTCGACATGGCATCTCTATCAACTTGTGAAATCAATGAATAAACAAGATAAGAACAATAGCTGACAACACCACGTTATATTTCATGAAGCAAGAAGGCAGGATCTCTTTGTGAGCATTCTGACGAAACAAATTGGCTTG
>JABJMI010000125.1 GCA_018659505.1 Planctomicrobium sp. | reverse complement strand
AGGAATTGATTTCAAAACTTTCGCGTATCAACGAATCCGAGGTGCGGTCTTCGATGAATTACGTCGAAACTGCCCGCTTCCGCAGCACATCTTGCAGCACTGGGCGTTGATTCGAGAGGTTGTTCAGTCTCATGAAGAGACAGTCTCTCCAGACTCAATTAGTAAACAAACGGGACTCAGTGTTGGAGAGGTGGAAACCTGCCTGTCTGCAATTCGTATGACAGCACCGGAAACCTGGCATGAAGAATTAGTCTCGAAACAAGAGGAGAGCCAGCAAGATGAATTGGAAGAAGTCGACCGTCAACAACTTCTTACTCAGGCGATTGAAGAACTCCCGAAGCAAAGGCGGGAAATCATCACTCTCTACCACATGGATCAACTGACCTTAAAGCAAATTGGCGAAGTCGTCGGGCTATCGGAATCAAGGGTTTCAAGAATTCTGGCACAAGCCGAATTGACACTTAAGAAGCGTTTACAACATTTAGAGAATTCAGTCTCAATGGATAATTAGATTAGTCACTCTCTTAGAGAGTTTAATCACCGCAATAAATTCAATTGGAAATAACACTATGCCAGCCAGAAAAAATTCAACCATCCTATCTGCTGAGAATGTTAAATTGAACAGCAGAAAACTTCTCTTCTGTGACCAACCGAAAAATCCTCCGCAGGTCATTCTGAAGAGAGACGGAAACTCAATCAGCAGTATTGAAGTCCGCTGTAGTTGCGGGGAACAGATTTTACTCGATTGTGTTTACGAAGAAGAAAATATAACCGTTGTTTCGCCTACTTAACTCTGCTCTCAATATTTCAAAACTTGTATTCCTCCCATATCGATCAAGCATCGAGGCTCCCCATGCTTACTCCCTTCGCGAATCATTTTTATAGAAATTTGATTGTCCTTTGTCTGGCGCTCACCTGCGGATGTGCGACCGTCTCTGAGCGGCCAACGATGGTCAGTCATCCACCATTGGACCCAGAGATTCCGATTCAGGCACTTCTCAGCGAACCGATGGGGTCCATCGCAGCAATCTCTCAGACTCCCAAAAACATTGCTCCTGAAAAAACTGTCACAAGTCCAGCAACTTCTTCCCCTCCGCTGCTGCCAGTGCCGCCACATGTCACGAGTCAGAAGAACATTCAGGCTGTTGAAAAACCGAAGAGTGAAAATAGATCAAGCGAGGTGAAATCTACACAACCAGTCGCCCTAACGACTCATCAAGTAAATTGCCTTCCAGAACTGAAGCAGTGGAAGGCCGAATTCGCTAAGAAATCTGAACAGACAGACAAGAAACTGAATGAGATGCAAGCATCGCTGAATGCCAGCCAAGAGAAGATTGCACGTATGGAGACCAACCAAGCACACTCGAAAACCGAAATCGAACGACTTAAGAACCAAGTCGATTTCTACCGCCGAGAAGTGATTCGCCTCGAACAATTGATGGAAACACAACACGCTTCCGATCTGGTAATTTTAGATTCACTCACCAATCAACTTGGCGGACTACTCGATCGTACGAAGAGAAGTAATGCTTATTGAAAATACTGAATTACCACGAAACAGACGAAAGACACGAAAAGCCTGTCGCGAGACTATGCTTGATTGGACAGTATGTCGTAATTTTCAACTCAATAAGTTTTGACAGGATTGACATGATCTACAGGATAAATTTCCTGAATCACTTCTTTAACATCTACCGCTCGATGGTCTCTCAATCGAATCCTAATCTGTCAACACAACCAGTATCACGAACGGAGTCATTTCTGTTACTCAATTTCAATCGTTATTGTCTTATCCTGTAAATCATGTTCATCCTGTCTCCTTTTCTTTCGTGCTTTTCGAGGTTCAGACACTATTTCTTCTTCCAAGTCTTTAGACGACTTTTAGAACGGATTTTTCAACTCCAGGGTTGATACTGGTTTCACAAACCAAGTCTCATTATCATTCACATGAACTGAGATTGATATATTTCTTGACCCCAAAGTGAAACCGACTGGAGACGAACTTAATGAGCGGACTTTTCAAGAATTCTATTGCGAGCGCTGCATTGCTGATGGTGCTGGCGAATGTCGCTGTCGCTGAGTTAAAATTACCGTCGATCATCGGCGAGAACATGGTCTTGCAACGAGACCAGAAATTGCCAATCTGGGGTTGGGATGCTCCCGGGACTGAAGTGACAGTTTCGATAGGAGATCAAAAAGTATCTGCGAAAGCGGACGAAGATGGACGGTGGTTGGTCAATCTGAAATCGATGAAGGCTGCCGAATCATTGGAGATGACCATTCAAGGCAGCAATGAGGTCAAACTATCCAACGTCGCTGTTGGTGAAGTTTGGCTTTGTTCCGGTCAGTCGAATATGGAATGGGTTGTCAGTAACTCGGATAATCCGCAAGAAGAAATTGCAGCTGGAAACTATCCGAACATTCGCCACATTAAAATTCCTCACTCACCGAAAGATGCTCCTCAAGACAACGTCCCTTCCGGTGGTTGGCAGGCAACGACTCCACAGACCGTTGGCAATTTCACAGCTGTTGGATACTTCTTCGGTCGCGAACTTCACAAAGAGCTGAATGTTCCGATCGGACTGATTGGTTCCAATTGGGGAGGCACTCGCATTGAGCCATGGACTCCTCCAATCGGTTTTCAAAAAGTACCTGCTTTGAAAGACATTGCAGACAATCTCGATAAGTTTCCACAGAAAAATGGAAATGGTGCCGTCAACCATCAATCTCCTCTGGCACTCTACAACGGCATGATCGCTCCACTTGTCCCTTACGGAATTCGTGGATCTATTTGGTATCAGGGCGAATCGAATCGTGGCGAAGGAATGCTGTATTACGAGAAGATGAAAGCGCTGATTCTTGGCTGGCGTGAGATCTGGAGCAATCCAGAAATGCCGTTCTATTACGTGCAACTCGCACCATATAATTACGGCAACAACGAAACCGCACTCGCGGAGATTCAAGCCGCACAAACCGCCGCACTCGATATTCCACATACTGGAATGGCGGTCACAGTCGACATCGGCAACGTGAAAGATATTCATCCTCGCAACAAACAAGATGTCGGGAAACGTCTCGCTTTGTGGGCATTGGCGAAAGATTATGGCAAGAAAGATTTGGTCTATTCCGGTCCTCTCT
>JABJMI010000639.1 GCA_018659505.1 Planctomicrobium sp. | reverse complement strand
AAGAGACTTACGAAGACTTAATTGCTCATGAACGTGTTTGAGTCTGTTGATTTTCGAATAGTGTTTTGCCACACACATCATGTGTGTGGCAAATCATCATTCTTAGAAACGAACGACCAATATTGAGCACGCTTGCCTTCTTTGATCGGATTTTGCTCGACGTAGCGAATTGTATTGAGCAGCTGATCTTCAGAATCAATATACCGTTTCCAAAATCCTCGTGCCCAGACTGAAGGGATTCGATTGTTGTTCTCCTCTCGGAAACTTGCGAGAGGATTCTTCCCAGAACGAGATAGCCGATTTCCAGCATATCGTTTCATCTGCTTGACTATTGCTTCCGATTGCATTGATGAACTGCGTGCCACACAATGGATATGTTGTTCGAGAATGGCAAACGCAAGAAGCTGGAAATCATACTTGGAAACTGCTTCTCCAATCCCTAAAGCAAGCTCTTGAGCCTGCACTCCGCTCAGAAACACTTCCGGGAACTTCAAGTCTCTCTTAGCACGCAACCTTTTCGGAATATCGTGCGGATCCGCTGCGCGAGAATGCTTTGTCTTAACTGTGGTTGCTGGTCCGTGCTTCGCAAGATCGGGAGACCAGACATGCTTTGAATAAGAACCGCGAGGATCGTTCGGTAACCAAAATCCATAAGTGCCCAGGATAATGTGATAGCCTAAGATCATTTCGAGTCCTTCAATAACAAATCTGTTTTGCCCCACACATAATGTGTGGGGCAAAACAGAAAACTCTTACACGTTCTCCCAGCTTCTTGCTTTTGCACTATTCAACACAGCATCGCAAACTTTCTGAGTTTCCAACGCATCGCGGAATGTCGGACCACATGCAGACCCATCATCAAGACTCTTCATGAAGTCAGCGACGTGATGCACGAATGAGTGTTCGTAACCGATTTGCAGACCTGGAACCCACCATTTGTCCATGTATGGATGCTCTCCACCATGGTCGGTGACATGAACACTCTTCCAGCCGCGAAGAGCACCTTCATCTTTATGGTCAAAGACTTCCAGGCGATGCAAGTCATGTAAGTCCCAACGCAACGACATCTCGGAACCATTGATTTCCAGCGTGTACAGGGCTTTATGTCCACGGGCGTAACGTGTCGACTCGAACAGCCCAAGCGAACCATTTGAGAAGTGACACAAGAACGAACACGCATCATCGATGGTGACTTTCGTTTTCTCACCAGTCCCCTGATGGACACGTTCTTTGATGAATGTTTCAGTCATCGCTGTCACATCTGCGACAGTTCCATTCAGCCAGATCGCGGTATCGATACAGTGAGCGAGCAAGTCACCTGTCACGCCTGAGCCAGCTGCCTCAGCGTCGAGCCGCCAGAGCGCTTCGCCACCCTGAGGAAGATCTTCAGAGATCGTCCAGTCTTGCAGGAAGTTTGCCCGGTAGTGAAAGACTCGCCCTAACGCCCCGGAATCAATAATCTGTTTCGCCAGCGTGACAGCTGGAACTTTGCGGTAGTTGTACCAAACGGTGTGTGCGACGCCTGCCTTCTCAACAGCTTGGCACATTTCTTCACCTTCGGCTGCGTTCATTGCCAAAGGCTTTTCGCAAAGAATCATCTTGCCCGCTTCGGCAGCTGCAATAGCAATCTCTTTGTGAAGATTGTTCGGGACAGCGATATCAATGGCATCAATATCATCGCGGGCAATCAAAGCTCGCCAATCGGTCTCGATGGACTCATATCCCCACTGGTCAGCGAACGCTTGGATCTTCTCTTCACTTCGAGCACAGGCTGCCTTCAAGACCGGTTGATGCCCCAGTTCAGGGAAGAAATCGGGGCAGCGTTTATATCCATTTGTATGTGCCCGTCCCATGAATCCATACCCAATCATCCCGATATTCACTGGTGTCGCCATCGTCGTTCCTTTTCAATTTTCACAAACTATTTACGCAGGTGAGGTCATAGAGTCTCCTCACATCAACTGTTTCAAATCGCACTCTAGCAAACCGAGATCAGATTCCCAACGAAGCAGACGTTTCACGTGAAACAGAGATGCTCATCTTGTGAGAGACTAATTGCTGGAATACAATATCTATCCGAGCAGAGTCTGACCCGAAGAGGATATTGATTTAGCAATAGAGCTACCACTCGAAAGAATGACGACGGATGAGAAGCTACAAATCATGTAGTCGGTGTGGCAGAATCTTTGTGAGAGCTCAGAACCAATTCAATCACCAAAATGGCATGCTGAGGTCGTCAAAGAACGCGAAGAGCAATTGTATCTGAATGGAGTATTGCGAAACAGCGACTGCGAGAGATTGACTCATGAAAATTCGTGTCACCAAAAAAGCAGAGCTTGATTCGAGCAAGCTTATTGGTTTTACGAGAGTCAGCAGGCGGGATTGGGAAACCGTTTTAGAGAGTCTGTTTTGACGAACAGTGACAAAAGAGAGAAGGAATGAGTTCGTCACATCAAGTTGAATATCTATTGAAACAGCGAAGAATTGCGGTATTGCTTTGCCTCGTTTTGACGCTCTCTGCCGCTGCGTACACTTGGTGGCAACTCGACCAGCTTCAGCAAAGGAAGCTGTTTCTAGTCCCACTCTCTGGCGAGAAGCCTGCCAGTTCCTACGAACTCTTCGACGCAAAACGATCCGCGACTCAGTTTATGATCCCGGCAATCCTATGCGTGATTCTGCTCGGTGGTCTCGCAATGTTCCTCATCATCCGTAGGGACCAGTTGACTTTCAATAATTCCAATCCTTGGAAAGCACTGGCAGCGGTTCTCATTCTTT
>JABJMI010000637.1 GCA_018659505.1 Planctomicrobium sp. | reverse complement strand
CAGAGACTTCATGGCAATGCACGAAGATGATTACCCGAAGTTCGACCTAGTCGTTCTCGACGAAGCGCAGCGAATCAAGAATCGTGAATCCGTCACCGCAAAAATGATTCACTCCATCCCACGAGACCGTGCTATGTGCCTCACGGGAACTCCGATTGAGAATCGTGCTGAGGAGATGATCTCGCTTTTTCAATTTATGAATGTCGTCCCGGCTCATGCTTCGCCCGACATCAGGCAGTTGTCTCAATTGAGTAAAGAATACATTTTGCGGCGTAAAAAAGATTTGGTCGCGAAGGATTTACCTCCACGAATTGACCGCGATGAAGTGATCGAGTTGACTCCCGGTCAAGACCTTGCTTACAAGACTGCCGAGAAAGATGGTGTTGTTCAACTTGATAAAATGGGAGAGTCAATCACCATTCAGCATGTCTTTGAACTCGTGTTAAGATTGAAGCAAATCTGTAATGCCGATCCACTGACTGGTGAATCATGCAAAGCTGATCGCTTGATCGCAGATATGGAAGAGATCTCTGCTTCAGGCGGCAAAGCAATTCTGTTCAGCCAATGGACGAAAACTCTTGACTGGCTCGCTGAGCGAACGAAGCAGTTCGGTTGCCTCACCTACCACGGTGGAATCCCAACAAAAAAACGGGAACCGATTCTTGATCAGTTCAAAAACGATCCAGATAGCCATATCATCCTGATGAGCTACGGGACCGGTGCTGTCGGGCTGAATCTGCAATTTGCGGGGTATGTATTCCTCTATGATCGTTGGTGGAATCCCGCAATTGAAGATCAGGCGATCAATCGTGCTCATCGCATCGGTGCGACGCAGTCTCAGATTATTGTCAGTAAATTTATCTGTAAAGATACGATTGAAGAACGCATTGATAAAGTTCTGCAACAGAAGCGAGATTTGTTTAATCGCGTCCTTGGCGATGGGGACACTGAAAACGAATCTCTCAGCATGAGCGCCGGAGAAATCTTCGGGCTATTTGATCTCAAAGCTCGAAGCGGGAACAAGTCTAAGTCAATCGCTCCAAAGAAATCAAAACCTGAATCACACGCTGCATAATAATTTGCTCCGCAGTTCGATAGAGTACGGTCTTCCAACATTTCTCTGATATATACGGGAAGATCATGTCCGAAAAATCTCTAGCTTTAATTACCGGGTCTGCGACAGGAGTCGGTCGCGCGTGTGCGGTCAAATTCGCGGCGCTTGGCTATGACGTTGTCGTCAATTACACGAAGAGCGAAAAAGAAGCCGAAGAGACTGTCCGACTTGTCGAAGCAGAAGGAGCGAAAGCTCTGCTCATCAAATGCGACATCAGCGATGAAGACGCCGTAAACAACATGATCTCAACCATCGCTGAGAAGTACGACTCATTGGATGTGCTCGTGAATAATGCCGGGTGTACATTTGCGGTTCCGCACAAGAATCTGGATGAGATGACATCCGAGAAATGGGATCGCATTCTCAACGTCAACTTGAAAGGGACATTCTTCGTGACACGCGCAGCGACTCCTCTCCTTCGCAAAGTTGAAGGCAGTTCCGTAGTGAACATTAGTTCTGTTGCTGGAATTAGCGGAATTGGATCTTCGATTGCCTATTGCGCAAGTAAGGGGGCCATCAATACGATGACGAAGTCTTTGGCGAAAGTTCTGGCTCCTGAAATTCGCGTAAATGCAGTTTGCCCCGGTCCTATTGATACCCGCTGGCTGCGAGACTGGATGACGGAAGAGCAAATCACGGAGTTTACCGCCGATTATCCAATTCCCCGCTGTTCGACTCCAGAAGATGTTGCGGATGCGATTTGCTATTTAGCAGTCGGAACATCAATGACCACCGGGCAATGTCTTACGTTAGATGGCGGACGAACGATGTAAAAGTCGTTTAGATGATTTTCTGCATTGTCCGTTGACCCGTTCGTTAAAGCCAGATAAATTAAAGACTTGTGCGTTGCGAAGTTGTATTGCAACACATGTACTAACTTAGATGAGAATAAATAGAAGACTATGGGACGTATCGAAAGATCACGTGAACTGGCATCTCGCCGAGCACGTCGTAAAAAACTAAAACAACTCCGTACTAAGTTCGCGGAAGCGAAGACAGCTGAAGAAAAACAGGCAATCACAGAGAAAGCCTTCCGAGTCAGCCCATTTGCGAGCTTAGAACTGGAAGCTGCCGAAAAACCTGCATCGTAACGGTCTTTGACCGCTGGTCGAGGGGCTAGGAATTGAGGGGCGAGGGTAAGAAGTAATAGGCATTGGAGTCTTTTCTCCAGAGCCTAGTTTCACTGCTAAGAGCCTTCCTTCGATACTGATTACGCCCTCTCTAAATTCAATGTTGCTAGTCGCTCACGGAGAACCTTGATGTTGCGATCTTTTTTTGCTGCGCTCTGTTTGGTTATGGTTAGTTGTGCGTCTGGTATTGCTGACGACGGAGTTTATGAACTTCGCATCTACACCTGCGAACCGGGAAAACTCAACGCCCTGAACGAACGGTTCAGAGAGCACACCTTGCAACTTTTTGAAAAGCATGGAATTGAAAACATTGCGTACTGGACTCCAACAGCAGGCGAAAAAGAAGATCCACGACTGATCTATGTGATTAAGCACAAAAGTCGTGACGCAGCCAAAGAATCTTGGAAAGCATTTATTGCCGACCCGGAGTGGAAAGCAGTCGCCAAAGCGAGTGCTGAAGCTCACGGCAAGATTCTCGCTAAAGCACCCGAGTCTGTTTACATGACTGCTACGGACTACTCTCCGGAAGCTGGTAAAGTCAATCAGAAGAAAGTCTACGAGCTGCGAACATATACAACTGCTGAAGGTCGTCTTGACAATCTCAATGCCCGTTTTCGCGATCATACAGTCGAGATATTCAAGCGAAACGGTCTCGATTCTTTCGCTTACTGGACACCACTCGACGAACCGAAATCGAGTAACACTTTGATTTACGTACTTGAGTACGAAAGTCAGGCACAAGCAAAAGAATCGTGGAAGAAATTCGGAGCTGATCCTGCCTGGAAGAAAGCACGAGCCGAGTCCGAAAAGGACGGCAGAATCCTCTCTCAACGACCAGAAAGCGTCTACATGGTCCCGACCGATTACTCGCCTGCGAGGTAGTTGTTATGCTGCAAAACACCGCCGTCCATGGCTCAATCTAACTGCGGTTTTGCCGCCAAATCCAACGATAATGCTTACAATCTATATTCCGCTACCAGAAGGTCATCGATATCCAAACGATAAAGATGCGTGGTATTTGGAATCACTTGCAGAATTGGTCGATGAAACACTTCATTCCCTTGGTGCGGCAATCGGCGGATTCGAAACAGGCCCCAATGAAGTTGGTCTTTG
>JABJMI010000636.1 GCA_018659505.1 Planctomicrobium sp. | reverse complement strand
TGTCGAGCCCTGTCATCATGTGCATGTGCATATCGAGAATGACAAGATCAACTTCAACTCGACCGACAATTTCAATCGCCCGCTCACCAGATTCAACTGCGATGGTAGGAAAATGCGGTTCTAACAGCTCGATGACTGTTTCGCGAAAGGCGCGGTCGTCATCTGCAATGAGAAGATTCACGTTCTCTTCAGACTCAACCATTCGGATTTCCTTTATCCAATTCTTGTCAAAACTACTCGAATCCTAGATATTCGTTATCATACTTCACTTAGGATTGTCAATTCATATTACGTTTTCATTAGCTATCCCCATCGAGAATCATATGTCTCTCTGGCTCAAAGGCAACCCGTTTGTTGTGAGAATGGATCAATCCATCAACTGGCAAATGCCTCGACCATTCTTCTCTTTTCTTATACTCGTTCTGTTCATCTCGTTTCCAATGGAATGTCAGGCCCAATTCAATCCCCCCTTCCCCATTACACCAGCCGGACGGAATGACGCAGTCAGCCGACATCTCGAGCGATTACCGCGTGATCCGCTCTCGATTTCTGCCTTCTACAGAGCTAAGTCTGCAATCGAAGAGGGGGAGATCACTGATGGGCTCGAAGCACTGCAGGGATTGATTGAGAGCTCGTCTGATTTCTTCCAAATCGAGAATCAAGCCTTGGGGGGATCGTTTCATGCCGCTGTTGAACAAGAGATCGCAGCGAATCGTGAAGACTACGAGCGGCTTTTCGGAGCAACAGCCAATCAACTCTTCGAAGAGGCGATGACCTCGAAAGATCTCGAAAAGCTGACAGAACTCGTCAGGCGGTTTCGTTTCACGAATGGAGGACAGAAGGCAATTAAATTCCTAGGACATCTAAACGCAGATGAAGGGGATCTCACAGCAGCAAACCGCGTTCTTGCCTCAAGTGTCATAGCAACAACAACAGATGTAAATTTCAAAGAAACATACAGCCAAATTGCTCGGTACTTAGCACTGTCGGGGCAAGAATCCGAGTTGCTAAATTTTCTTTCTGAGATCGCTTCTGATGTCGAATTCGACGTCAACAGTCTGCCAAAGTTGAAGATTGCGAAAGTCATTGAAGCAGAAGGCGAGACCGAACTCTACGACTGGATGAACCCTCACGGAGGGCTTTCTTCAACGGGACAAACTCCCTTTGCACCTGCGATGTTTTCCGATGCCTGGACGCAACCTCTGATCGATCAGTACGACTTTTTCCTAGGGGACGCAGCCTTAGAAAAGGCACGCCTGCATGATGCTCAGGAAATGGCTCAGGCGATTGAATCACGAGTCTGGTCACAAGCTAAACGGTCAGCCTTCCCGGCAGGGCGTGCCTTGATTGTTGACGGACGTGTCATTGTGCCGGGGTATGCTTCGGTGAAGTCATTCGATCTTGAGACGGGAGAAATTGACGGCGTTGGAGTCAATGTCGACCAGTCTTTTGAGTACCTGCATGAGTTCACCGCGGCACCGTCGTTAATGAATGATTCGTTTCGAGAAAAAATTCGCAACTTATTCTTTTCTTTAAGAGGTTGGAGAGATCTGAGTTCCACTTCGCTGAGTTCCGATGGAAAATATGTCTATACCGTCAGCGACTGCCAACTCGCGGGGAGTGTCGCTCCTGAATTCCTTGCTCGCTCGCGACAACGTCACGAGCTTTTGCCTCAGGCGTTCAATCAATTACATGCCTTTGAATTGAAAGCCGGTCTGCGAAATCGCTGGTCAGTCGGAACAGTTGATGAGAATGCTTACCTTCCTTTTGGAGATGACCAGGGGCTCGCGCGGAATATCTTTTTCTACGGAGCACCACTCCCACATGCTGGGCATCTTTATATCATTGGTGAAGAATCCGGGCAGATACAGCTGTATGAAATTGACCGCGAGACCGGTGCAGTTGTGTGGTCGATCGGTTTATTGGATCCGAGTATTGGGAAGAACATCGTGCAAGATTCTTCCAGGCGTATGGCAGGCATCATGCCTGCCTATGTTAAAGGGCTACTTGTATGTCCGACTGGTGAAGGAGTCATCACAGCCATTGATCCTCTTTCTCGAAAAGTCGTGTGGAGCCACCAGTACGAAAAGTCGCAACGACTTGTCGATAACCGTTTCATGTTTCGACGAGGAATACCGAATCGGGAAACGACTGTCGAGCAGTTCATAAAATCGTCGTTGGATGATGATCGCTGGTTCGATCAGAAAGTCGTCACCGCTGGAGAATATGTCCTTCACACACCTTCGGATTCGGATGAGCTGATTTGCTTGAATGCCTTGGATGGCTCAAAAGTCTGGGACGATGAAGTCTTTCGTCTTCGCTCTTTATATATGGCAAGCGTTTATGATCAATCGCTGATTCTTGTTGGTCAAAGCGATATTTCTGCGATGAATCTCGCTGATGCCAGCCGCATCTGGAGTTCTCCGATCCCACCTCCATCGGGACGCGGAGTGCGCATGGGAAATCGATTCCTACAACCGTTAATGACAGGTGAAATTCTCATTATCGACTTGAGCAACGGTCGTCAACTTGCACGTTCCCCGATGGCGGGGGCTCGTGTGATTGGGAATCTTACAGCTGCGCACGGACACCTTGTTGCGATGTCGGGAACGGAAGTTGTCGCTTTTCAATCAATGGCTGACCTCGAACAAACGTTGGCACAAACAGAAGATGAAAGCCACAAGAACTCGCTGCGGGGAGAACTGTTGTTACAGCAGGGAGAACGGACGCAAGCATTAAAAGAGTTCACTGCTACTGATCTCAACGAACTGCCGGAGCGAGGCAAAACCGTATTAGCTTGGACGAAACTTGATGGGCTGGAGCATGACTTCGAGCAGTACAAGGTGGAAGCAGATGAGATCGAAAAGCTGCTGACCTCCGACCAGCAGCGATATGTCTTCCTGAAAGCAATGGCAACCGGACTCAAGCAATCAGGGGATCAATTGGGAGCCTTCGATCGCTACCTGGATCTCTTTGAGCAATTATCGAATCGAGAGATATTGCGAGATATTGACGGACTGCACGAGTTGAGCGAGCAACGCTGGGCGCTTGCGGAACTCCAATCGTTTTTCAATTCGGACGACGAAGACCTTCGCGACCAACTTCAATCAGCGATTCAGGCTTGGTTAAACAATTCATCCTCCGAGAAAACGATTGTTTCATTCCTGAAATCGTTTCCTCTCAGCGAACTCGATGAAAAGTTCGTTTTAGAAAGAACGCAATCATCGCCATCGGTCCCGGAGAGCACGGGAGCAATTAGTTCAATCTACGAAAGGTTAAGAAACTCCAGCAATCCAGAGATTGCCAGCGCAGCGAATCTGCAAATGGCATTATTAGCTTTAAGATTCAAGGACGGTATCGCAGCCGAGTTGTATCTTGAAAAACTAAAAAGTTTTGATGCCATTCCTGCATTTCAGACTGAGTCAGCGAGTCTGCTTGCCGAGACGACACGTGCAAATCCTGATTGGTCGGAACAGTTTAATGGGGTTCCTGTTTGGCCAGAGATAGTAACCGAATCAGAGAAAGTCATTCCATATGCAAAATCAACAAGAAGTCAGATCCCTGTCATCGGTCCCGTTTCTGTTCCGTTAAATGGTTGGACATTCTTCCTGAACCCAATGGGATCAGAGATTGATGTCTACGATCAGCATGGGCGGCGGCAATGCCAGCTCTCAACAGGAGTGGTCTCCATACGATCTCAGATTGGTTCGAGCTTGGGGCGATACGTAGAGGTTCGTGGGCAGCGGGCGTTAGTCGTGCTTGCAGATCGCTTCATTCTTATCGATTTTCAACAACGGAAAGATCGACCGCGCATCATCACGACCGAGTTGCTGATCACGGAAGATCAAAACCCATACGGAACGGATACGTTTGTGGATCAAAGCCAGGCTCCTCGGATTGGCTTCCGCACATTTCGTTCTCCATCACCGATTGGAACTCCGGCAGGAAATGTTGGCAGTCTCACTAAGTCAATCCTCTGTTTCGGTCGTGGCTCTCAACTGACTGCAATCGATCCTGATCAAGGGCAAGTTCTTTGGAGGCGTCATGACCTTCCGATGGGCAGCGAAATCTTCTGTGATGAAGAATATGTACTCACAATGGTTCCTGGCGAAAGAACATTAACGACTTACAGAAGTGTCGATGGCAGCTTCGTTGGAAAGACGGAAGTTCCCGAGGGGGCAATTGATTCGGTCATGGATCGAGAGAATGGAGACTGGGGACGGTATTTCCCGGTCGTGAAGAACTCTGCCGAGTCATTCGAGTTTTCACTTTACGATCCAGTGCAACATAACACGTTATGGAAGTTTCAATCTCAACCAGGCACAACTTGGACGACAGTCGGCGGTCAAGACCTGGCGTTTCTATCTCCCAACAAAAAACTGACGATTGTCGAAGGCATCTCGGGCAAAGAAGCCCTTTCAAAAACGATCCCAGTCAGTTCAGAAGTGAAGTCGCTGACAGTTCTCACCTACCGCAATCAGTGGGTCGTGTTTCCAGGCACGGGACCACCGTTGAACTATGATTTTTCTTACCCTTCTCTGATCACCAGACTGATTGAAGAAACCGTACACGGTACGGTCTTCGCCATTGATCAGACATCGAAAGAAATTCTTTGGACCCAGGCAGTCAATGATCAAAAGATGACAACCCAAGTCCCCAATGCTTGGCCAGTTTTGATATTCGGAAATAGCTCGGGACGAAAGGTCGCTGGACTCGTCCTCAATCGTCTCACAGGAGCAGTTATTATTGATGAAGAGTGGGATTTCGACCGCTCATGGATTCACTGGCAAGCGACGATTCAACCAATGAGAATCTTAATTGGTTACGGACGCAAAACAGTAACACTCAATTGCACCGAAGACCTATCAGAGCCAATAAACAGCACGGAAGAAGAACCTGTGCCGACACAGCCTGAAGAGGGAAATTGACGCCATAGATGGACGTCATCAGATTTTCCACTCTGCATAAAGCAGTTTCAGTGCTTCTGGTGTCCGCGAAATATGCAGTACTGGCTGAATAGCGTCTCACAGTGATGTGATCACAGTGATGTGATCTAGTGGACGACCGAAGAGCTATTCAATCAGTTCTCGCAGAAAATTCCGTTAATCCTGTGAGACGATTGAGGACGAGTCCAG
>JABJMI010000484.1 GCA_018659505.1 Planctomicrobium sp. | reverse complement strand
TGAATTCTTCACCTCGGAGAGGCAGAGGCACGGAGAAAGAGACAGAAGTTATCCGTCTCCGCCGACTTCGTAGTTGGCAGCCATCGAGACTAGCTCTCGTTCTTCTTGATGATGCTCTATGAATGAATTCATCCAAGCAGTGAGATCAGAAGAAACCGTGACAGCGATCCTTTGGAAGTCGCCGCCGTAATTCAACCTGTCTCGCAGTTGGGTCAACCGATTGAAAAGTTGAGAGTAGCCAGCTTCCAGCTTGGCAACTTTCGTATCCCAGCTGGGAAACCGTTCGAGAACATCCTGCAAGTATCCATGATCCGACTTGAGGGCAAATTCTTCAGGAAGAGTGTCAAGTAGGGCGTCGAGCACGACCTCTAACCAGTGAACAGTCTCTTCATCTGCCGACTCTTCGAGTAGGTCTCGCAAATCTCCCAGCAGGATGTATTCCAATTCTGTGCATTGCCGCAATCGTCGCGTGGTCATATGCGCCTCCGTCCACAGGTGTGGAAATAAGTTTTAGAATTGAGTTCGGGAATATGAATTATTCCCAGAATTGATAATTACAGCTTACCTTTCACTCTCAGCCAAGTCAATAACATTCGCTGATGCGTGTCTCTGAGGAGGAGGCTCGAACCGTCTTCTTGCCAAGACGAGCTAAGTTTCTGGCTTTGCTCAAACCTCGTCGTCGGTATTGCCCCAACGCCATTTCGGTGGTTCACCCTTCAGAAGACAAACAACCACAAGTGTGAAAGTGGCGATAAAAACGGAGGCAGTGAACTCTATCCAATTGATAACCGGGTTGAAAACTAAAGGAATCAGTATCATCAATAAGACATATCCGAGCATCACCATCCATCCCTGCCAGGCACAAGGCAAACCCCAACCCCAGCCATATCGCTTCGCCGGAAACCAATACTTCGGATCTTCCATCGGTTTATACAATCTCATTAAGTCAGGTCTGGTCACAATATCGTTCGACATTATGATTGTCGCACTTAACTATTGAATCGAATCGGACCAAACATGCTCTCTCTTAAACATCACTTTTCACACGCGCTCGTGATTTTACTTCTCGCTGTGTGTACTCGTTCGGTTCGGGCACAGAATTTTGGTGAAATGATTCGCAGTTCCGACCCTCTCACAGCAGAGGAAGAACTTAATACCTTCACCGTTCCTGAGGGATTCAAAGTACAACTTTTTGCATCGGAGCCGGAAATCCAAAAGCCAATGAATATGGCGTTTGATTCTCAAGGACGATTGTGGGTATCAGGGTCGAATGACTATCCGTTTCCGAACTTTACAGAATCTGCAACAGATAGTATTCGCATTCTCGAAGATACAGACAATGATGGTCGAGCAGATAAGTTCACGACTTTTGTTGAAGGGATCACAATCCCGATGGGACTTTATCCATATCAGGATGGAGTTATTGCGTTTACGATTCCTAACATCGTTTTCTATCGAGACACTGATGGGGATGGAAAGTCAGACACTTCTGAAGTTCTTTATGGTCCGTTTGATTATTCCCGTGATACGCATGGGTTGAATAACGCTTTCCGTCGAGGATTAGATGGGTGGATCTATGCCTGCCATGGATTCAATAACAATTCCAAAGTCGCTGGAACAGATGGGCATGTAGTTTCCATGCAAAGTGGGAACACATATCGCTTCAAAATTGATGGCTCGCGCATCGAGCACTACACGCACGGGCAAGTCAATCCTTTTGGAATGACGTTTGATCCCTGGGGCGATTTGTATAGTTCCGATTGCCACACTGTTCCCGTTTCATTGATTATGAAAGATGGTTACTTCCCCAGCTTCGGTAAACCTCACGATGGATTGGGCTTTATCCCGGCGGTGATGTCCCACTTACATGGTTCAACTGCAATCGCTGGGGTTTCACAATACACCGGTACTCAATTCCCACCGGAGTATCAGCGAAGCCTCTTCGTCGGCAATGTGATGACGAGTCGCGTTCATCGAGACATTATTCAATACACCGGTTCGTCTGTAAAAGTGGTCGAACAACCAGATTTCCTAACCAGCAGCGATTCCTGGTTCCGTCCTGTCGACATCCAATGCGGACCCGATCAAGCTTTCTACATCGCTGATTTCTACAACCGGATTATTGGTCATTACGAAATTCCACTCGACCACCCAGACCGAGATCGCAATCGCGGAAGAATCTGGCGCGTGACTTACGATGGTGCTGAAAAGTCAAAACCTGCCAATTCCAACAACGACATCACTCAACTTAAAGTTCCGGAACTGATCAATTCACTCGCAGATTCGAACTTGCCGAAGTCCTATCGTATTGTTGATGAACTCATCCAGCGCAGCGATGAAGATGATTTGGTCACATTGGAGAAAGCACTAGCGAATCCTCAATCACCTGCACAGCACGCATATTTACTGTGGGTGTTACATCGCCTGGGAAAACTATCTCCTGACGATCTACGAAAAGCGTTCGGTCAAAATGAACCGCTCGTTCAAGTGCATGTACAGCGAATACTGGCCGATCAAAAGAGTTGGAGCGCCGCGAATCATCAACTCGTTGTGGATGGTCTCGCCGCGACTCCAATCGTTGCAAGATCGGCAGCGATGGCAATGGCGAATCAGCCTGACTCGGAAAATATTGCACCGATTCTGAAGAAACTTAAATCGGTTCCTGCCACAGATCTTCACCTAAGACATGCACTCAAAATCGCGCTTAGGAATTCGCTGCAAGTGGAGAAAGCTTATGACGACATCGCAGAACAGAACTGGTCAGCAACGAATGAGTCTGATCTTGTCGCAGCGAGCCTGGCAGTGAAATCAGAGGATTCCGCAAAATACTTGCTATCAAAAATTCGGACACAGAAATTCAATCAAGCTCAACTTAAGGAAATTGTGACACTGGCAGCGCGTCACTTGCAATCAAGTGATGTCCCCCAGTTAGTGAAGATCGTACGTGAGCAGTTTTCTGATGAGATTGATTTACAGACGGAAGTTTTACTTTCGGTGATTGAAGGAGTTCAGCAGAAAGGCGCGGAACCGACTGAGGAAATCATCCAATGGGGGAACGATCTCGCTTCGATAGTCTTTGAGGCAGAAGAATCTGGTCTGGAAGATTGGCAGCCACTTAAATTAGATGCTGGAACGCCGTTGAAGTGGGATCTGGAAACTCGTTCAACAGCAGATGGAAAAGAGAATATTCAGTTCTTAAGTAGTCTGCCTGCGGGAGAGACAGCGACCGGAGTTCTCAGATCAAAATCATTTGTACTTCCAGAAACTCTTTCATTTTATCTCTGCGGACACTTGGGATTTCCTAAAGATGAACCTCTCCCGAAGAATTTCGTATCTCTACATTTAGCGAATGATGGGAAGCCGGTAAAAGTTGCTCTCGTCCCACGGAATGACACCGCACAAAAAATCACCTGGGATTTGTCAGAATTCAGCGGGGAGAAAGGCTTTCTGCAAGTGAATGATGGCATCGACCTAACAGCCTATGCTTGGATTGCCATTCATGGAATCGAGCCACCAGTCGTGAGTCTTCCGACTCTCAGCCCGAAGCTCGTTGAGCAACGTCTTAGAGCAGCCGTCACACTTGTAGATCAACTGCAATTGTCAAACTATCAGCCAGAATGCACGGTCATCGCACTCAATGCGGGGTATCCGAATGAGTTGCGGTTTGAAGCCTTGCGTTTTCTTGCGAGGCATCACCCAGAACCAATCAACATCGGTTTACTGAATCTGTACCGTGAAGAGAGTCCCACTCAAAATCAGCGAGAACAAATTGCAGGATTGATTCTCGATGCAGATCAGAACGCGACCTTAAGTCTATTAAAAACGCTTCCGCTCAATGATCAAACAACTTTTGCTCGCGCCCTGACAAACTTCGAACCGGGCGCCAAACTCTTGATCGAATATCTTGGCTCCGGGGTTGTTTCTCCTTTGGTACTGCAATCACCGGTGGTCATGGCTCAGATTGAGAATCTCAATGATGAAGCTCTGAAGAATCTATTCCTGGCAATTAGCCATAGTCTTCCTGATGCGAACCTGGAACTTAACAAACTGATCGAAGACCGAATTCAAACATTCCAGAGTGGGAATTTTGACCACGCGCAAGGGAAGGTGATCTTCCAGAGAAATTGTTCTGCATGCCATTCCATCGAGGGAATCGGCAAGAAGATTGGACCGCAGTTGGATGGAATAGGAAACCGTGGCTTGAATCGCTTGCTGGAAGACATTCTCGCCCCCAATCGCAACATTGACTTGGCCTTTCGGTCACATACTTACTTGCTCGAAGATGGCAAAGTTCAGTCGGGACTTTTCAGAAGAAAAGAAGGTGAGTTGACGATCATTGCTAACCAAAAAGGCGAAGAGATTTCCTTCTCGACAAATCAGATCGAAGCCGAGAAAGTCTCTGCGATCTCGATCATGCCCGAAAACTGGAAGGAAACGATTCCACAGTCAGACTTCAATCATCTCGTTGCATACCTATTGGCACAAAGACAGAAAATTCCCGCTATCAAAGAAACGGTCAATCAGAGCAGTCCCGAATGATGATCGACTGAATGCAACCGTTCACAGCATTAAACTTTTGTCTAACCACTAAACACACGAATGACACGAAAACAACACAGTGACTGACTAAACTGTCTGGACTAAAAATCCTGTCTATCTCATCCCGAAAATTTAGACAGGATTGGCATGATGAACAGGAGAAATATGCGATGTATACCTCAAGTTCATCATTCTTCTCGTGGCTGAATCGAACTTTAGACTGGCAAGACAATCAGATAATTATACAAATTTCTGTTCACCAAATTGGAAAGTGTTTATCTTATCCTGTAAATCATGTTCATCCCGTCGAAACATTTTTTTAAAGCTTGATCAGTAGAATTTTTCATCGAGGCGGTATCGTCAATACTCGCTGACATGAAGCGAGTCAGAGTTTTTTCTTTCGTGCGATTCGTGTATTTCGTGGTTCTTAGGCTGTCTCTCGCTCCACGTCCATCAATGCTTACGGCAAATTTACCAGTCGACAGCTACACCAAGTTGTTCTGCCCGTGCCCGTATCTCATCAACAATCGATTGTTGAAATGGGATTCCGTTTTGTGAATAATTCTGGAAGCACTGTTGGCTGCGATCCCCCGGCAAGCGAACTGGGTGCTCAGGATCAGATGGAGGAAGCTCACGAATTTCGTCGAGACCAGCGAGAAGGTTTTTTTGGAAGTGTTCGGGCGAGTTAAAGCTAGAAACATTTAAGACAATGAAAATGTGCTGAGAATCCTCTGCTGATTCAGAACGTGTTTTCTTAATGGGCATTCGTCCAGCTGAGAGTGGACCAGCAAGGATCGAACACAACATTGATAACCCAAAGCCAAGTTCACCTCCCGCGGGAGCGATGACCTTCGCTGCGTCGATGGAGGTTACGGTTTCGCCATCTTCGTTGAATATAATCCCTTCAGGGATCGGCAATCCATAACGCTCTAGTAATTTCAACTTCCCCCAAGATTCTGCTCCACAAGCGGCGTCGAAAATCAGCGGGGAACTATCTTTGACAGGCACTCCATAGGCAAACGCCGTGTTTCCAATAGAACCTGATTTTGTATTCAAACCGCGAACAGTTGCCCCGCCGGTACTGCTCATACAAATCCCA
The DNA here is from genome assembly GCA_018659505.1 of Planctomicrobium sp. Taxonomy (GTDB): domain Bacteria; phylum Planctomycetota; class Planctomycetia; order Planctomycetales; family Planctomycetaceae; genus Thalassoglobus. The sequence goes on along the minus strand of JABJMI010000484.1, from coordinate 18,273 downwards.
ATGAGACCTTGATCAACCGCAAGGCGAACGTAAACCGATGCCGCTCCGAGAGTCTGACTATTACTAACCGCAGCGACTCCCACACCATGCGACTTCGCTTTTGCAAGGGCGGATTCGACTCCTTTAGTCGCAGCGACATGCCCGAGCGCGCGACTTCCATCCATGACGGTCATCACGTCATTCTCATTCATTACGAGAACACGTCCCCGAGGGTCAACATCACCAAGGTCCATGGCATCCAGGTATTCACAAAAGCGAGCACAACCATGCGATGGAATGCCGAAGAGGTCCGCCTCAATCATTCGCTTCACTGCCACGGAAGCGTCAAATTGAAACATACTTTTCTTAACGAGCATCTGCTCTAAGACAGGAGTCAATTGATCAGCAGTAAGGCGAACTTCTTGTGACGGATCACTCGGAAATGGAATCGTCTGAGTCATCGTATAATTTGCCTGAATAAGGTCTGGCGGAAATAAATACTTCTTTCGTCAGAATAACGGACGGGAACCATTTTCAACAACTCGCACAGAGGCAGAAGCAGATCAATTTCTGTAACATCAATTGTTCAAGCCTCGAACGGTATCGGCTTTCTTAACAACAATTATTTCAGACGTACAGAAATTTGGGATGGGATCTATGTTTCGTTGTGCTGCGATTTTACTATTTATGATTCTTTCGATAGCTAACATTGCGGTCTCTTCCGAGAAACCGAACATTGTTTTCTTTTTTATTGATGATCTCGGTTGGGCAGATCTGGGATATATGGGGAGTGAATTTCACGAAACTCCAAACATCGATCGACTCGCTGCCGGTTCAATGATCTTCACCGATGCTTATGCCAATGCCCCGAATTGTGCTCCCAGTCGAGCATGCTTGATGTCGGGAAAGTATCCTCCTCGACATGGAATCTACACTGTCGGTGATCCCAGACGGGGCAATGACCAACATCGAAAGCTAGAACCCATCGAGAATGAGACAGTGCTTAACGATGACTTTATCACAATCGCAGAAGCCCTTAAAACGAATGGTTATACGACCGCAACCATGGGCAAATGGCATCTCGGGTCCGACCCAACGACGCAAGGGTTCGATGTGAATGTCGCTGGTCGAGAATGGGGAAGTCCTAGCGGCGGGGGATATCACAGTCCTTATAAGTATCCAAATCTCGTCAATCAGAAGCCCGGAACTTATCTCACAGACGAACTCACAGACGAAGCTTGCAAGTTTCTCGAAGCTCATCAGGAAGACCCGTTTTTTCTTTATCTAACTCACTACGCAGTACACACTCCAATTCAGGCGAAAGAAGAACTGACAGCGAAGTATCAAAAAAAGCCTGCGGGGGAGCATCAAAAGAATGCCAAATACGCAGCCATGGTCGAAAGTGTCGACCAGAGTGTCGGTAAAGTTCTTGCGAAACTCGATGAATTAAAACTTCAAGAGAATACCATCGTTGTTTTCTATTCCGATAATGGAGGTCATTCGGGTGCGACTTCAAACTTTCCGCTACGTGGTGCAAAAGGAATGCTCTACGAAGGCGGAATTCGAGAACCGTTTCTCTGTCGTTGGCCCGGTGTCACCAAGGCAGGCACTGAATGTTCTGAACCTATTATTGGAATCGATCTCTACCCGACATTTCTAGAAATGACAGGGACAACGCCTCCGTCAGGTTACGAACTTGATGGACTCAGCATTGTTCCGCTCCTCAAGAACTCTGAAGCTAACTTAGACAGAGACGCGATTTTCTGGCACTTTCCTTGTTACTTACAGGGAAAAGGCGATCCACAGGGAGGTCCATTTCGCACAACTCCAGCAGGGGCAATCCGCAAAGGTGACTGGAAACTGATTGAATGGTTCGAGACTGGTCACCGTGAGCTCTACAATCTCAAAAACGATCTCGGAGAATCAAAAAACCTTCTGGCAGCGAAACCGATCATCGCTGAAGAACTGTATGAATCGCTGGAAACCTGGAGAGAAAAAGTACAGGCTCCAATTCCGACGCTTCCCAACCCCAAGTATCGAACAAAGAACAAACGCCAGAAGTAGCAACTGCCAGCGTTATCTAAGGATTTGGCTTCGACATTTGGTAACAAATCAGCCGTCTGAGGTTGTCAAGAATTGAGCATTGGCTGAAACAAATTGAAGAGCCACAGAGGACTCAGAGATCACGGAGAGTGAATTGATATCAATGGGCTTAGGGAATAAGGAGAACACTGATCGTCACTGATGAAACGGATTCGCACAGATCAGAGAAAGACGAATGATCGTTCTTTTTAATCCGTGGAAATCCGCATGATCAGCGAGAACCCGAATTCTAAAATCTCTCATCAGGCGATCATCGCAGTAATGAATTCTTTTCAAAACGAATTCAATTTCCTTCTCTGTGTTCTCGGTGATCTCTGTGGCATTTCTTTCCAGAGTAAGAAACAACCGCAATCCTTAGGTTGGGATTTGATTAGCTCAGATGGCTGAAAAGACACGAAATTTCCAGTTTCGCGAATGTGAGACTTTACTACAGCTCAGTCCAAGACTTTGGTTGACGCAATTCACTCTCTCAATTAGAACCTGACCTGACGGATCAATATGTGATTTGTCGCCCTTCGTACCGGCGGCCATATTGCTCGACAACAGATGGAGAAAGACACTGAGAGTGCAAACATAAATCGTTTGCCAGTTTGTAGGGTGTGTGAAGCAAGTTGCTGATTAATGGTGGGTTACGTCCGTGGAGCTCTTATCCACAAATCTATCTCCCTTGACTCAATTGAACTTGCGAAACGCACCAGCATGGATAATGGACTTCACCCACCCTACATATATTCCTGGTGAGCCGTTTGCCAGCATAGCTGCATCTCAGACCTGGTAAAATTCTTAACAAACCAGCCTCTCCGCAACATGGAAGAATCCATGCCGACTATTCAACTTCCCGATGGGACAACTAAAGATTTCCCTGCTGGTTCTTCTGCGATTGATGTCGCACTCAGTATTGGAGAACGACTCGCGAATGCGACTATTGCTGCCGAGGTCGATGGAACCATTGTTGACGCCATGCGACCACTAGAAGAGATCTCTGCTTCCGATCCGATCCCTTTAAAACTGCTGACGACAAAAGATGCTGATTCACTCGGCGTGTTAAGACACTCATGTGCTCACGTGATGGCTCGTGCGGTCATGCGACTTTACGAAGGAGTCGGTCTCGCATTTGGACCGACAACCGGCAACGGGTTCTACTACGACTTCGATCTCGACACACCGATCAGCGACGAAGATTTTCCGCGTATCGAAGCCGAGATGCAGGCGATCATTAAAGAAGCGGAACCGTTTGAGCGATTCAATATGAATCGCGAAGAAGCTGTCGAATTTGTCAGCGAGCTCGATCAAGAGCTCAAAGCTGAACATATCGAAACCGGATTGGCGGATCATGAGCAACTGAGCTTCTATCGACAGGGAGAGTTTGTTGATCTTTGTCGGGGACCACATATTCCTGATGCCGGAAAGATTAAAGCCTTCAAACTCGTCAGTGTTGCCGGTTCCTATTGGAAAGGTGATGCCAACAACAAAGGCTTACAACGACTCTACGGGACTGCTTTCTTTGACAAGAAACAGATGAAGGCGTATCTCGAACAAGTCGAAGAGGCAAAACGACGCGACCACCGCGCACTCGGCAAACAGCATGGACTCTTTGCGATCTCACCAGAAGTTGGTTCTGGTCTTTGTTTGTGGCTTCCTAAAGGGGCAACCGTTCGTGCTTTGCTGGAAGACTTCATTAAGCAGGAGTTACTCCGCCGAGGGTACGAGCCTGTTTATTCGCCACACATTGGACGTGCCGAACTTTACGAAACAAGTGGACACTTCCCATATTACCGCGATTCGCAATTCGCACCGATCTTCGGACATGCAGCGGGGCAACTGATCGATTATTGGAAACAATGTTTGGTTTCCGATGAGATCAACGAGAAGATCGAAAGCGATTTCCTCGCGACTGCCAAGGATATTGGTTGCCCGTTTGAAGACTTCCCAAAGTCAGCGACTAACGAAGAGAAAGCAGCGTATCTCTCAAAGTGGGAGAAGCAGACAGAACGCTATTTGCTGAAGCCGATGAACTGTCCGCACCACGTGCAAATGTACAAAGCGCAGCCACGTTCGTACCGCGATTTGCCAGTGCGACTCGCTGAATTCGGAACGGTTTATCGTCACGAACAATCTGGTGAATTAAACGGAATGCTGCGTGTGCGGGGACTCACCCAAGATGATGCTCATCTGTTCTGTACACCCGAACAAGTTGAACAGGAGTTCAAGGATACTCTCGACCTTGTGAAGTTCGTACTGGCATCAGTTGGACTGGAGAATTACCGGGTTCAGCTTTCAATCCGTGATCCAAACTCCGATAAATATGTTGGCTCGGAAGAACTCTGGGATGTCGCAGAGAATACACTACGTAAGGTTCTTCAAGAGTCAGGATTGGAGTTCAGTGAATGCGAAGGCGAAGCGGCGTTTTATGGTCCGAAAGCGGACTTCATGGTCAGCGATGCAATCGGTCGTGAATGGCAACTCGGAACCGTTCAACTCGATTACAATCTGCCAGAGCGTTTCAAACTTGAATATGTCGGAGCGGATAATGCTACTCACCGTCCAGTCATGATTCACCGTGCTCCATTCGGTTCGATGGAACGGTTCGTGGGCATGCTCATCGAACACTTTGCAGCGGCGTTTCCATTGTGGTTAGCGCCTGAGCAAATTCGAATACTCAACCTGAATGACGACATGCTGCCGTATTGTGAAGAAGTGCAGCAACAGTTCCGCAATGCTGGTTTCAGAACAACTATTGATCGGCAGTCAGCGAACGTGAAGAAGAAAATTCGCGACGCTCAGTTGGATTTGATCCCGTACATGCTCGTCATCGGTCCTAAAGATAAAGACAAAGGCGGAGTCGCTGTCCGAGATCGAATTGATGGTGATCTTGGATTCATGACAGTCGATGATTCAATCGCCAAACTTAGCGAAGAGCGAGACAGTCGCACAATTCGACAAGTCATCAAAAGCGACTTCAAAGGCTTCGCCGGCGGATCAGACGAAGCTGAAAACGAGTATTAGAATTTCATTCAAATAATCAACGACGATGTTTTGCCAGACACTTAAAGTGTCTGGCAGCATCATTAATCATTCAAAAAACACAAGTACGACAACAATGGCAACGAAAAAAGTAGATTGGTACTACCGACGATCTGGCTGTAATACCTGCAAGAAGATGGATGCCTTCCTCGAAGAGCATTCAGTCTCAGCGAAGGAAACTGTCAGTGCCAACAAGGAAAAGCTGGGACCAGATGCAGCCATGGACCTCGCTAAAGAAGTCAGCAAAATCGTCGCTGCCCGCGGAAAATCTGTTGTTGAATTCAAGACAAAAGATGCTGATGAAGAACTTTTAAGAAAACATCTTGTTGGTCCGACCGGCAATTTGCGGTCACCAGTGATACGTAAGGGAAAGACTTTGTACGTCGGCTTCAACGAAGAAGCATTCACCGGGACTCTTGCTTGAACAAGTTAAAGGTTTTGCCGGGCACTTAACGTGTCCGGCTAAGAAAGATGACCTCAACTAAGCATAAAGAATTCGAAGTTTTCTACGACGGAGCATGTCCGTTGTGTAAACGTGAAATTAATTTGCTCAGCCGCTGGGACAAGCAGGATAAAATTCAGTTCACCGATATCGCTGCCGACGATTTCTCTGCCGAATCTATTGGAATTACTTACGATCAACTGATGGCAGAAATTTATGGACGTTTGCCAGATGGAACCTTCGTCAATGGAGTCGAAGTCTTCCGCAGGCTCTACTCCGCTGTCGGTTTCTCATGGATTGTTGCTCCGACGCGATTGCCTGGGATCTCACATGTTATGGACTTCGGCTACCGCATCTTCGCAAAAAACCGTCTGCGATTGACCGGTCGTTGTGATGACAGCGGGTGCAAAACGAATGTTTAGCTGCACACTTAAAGTGTGCAGCTAAGGTGCTTACATAATAATCGGTAGCAACTGCGTTGATCCCGGTTGAACGTGCTTCGTCACAATCTCGCCGAGCAATGTCGTTTGCGTGACATCGTAGACTGAGATCTCCGCCAGTGATCCCGCGAGGCGTTCGTTGCCATCGAAGACAACAATGCGGTCACACTTTGTGCGACCAACGAGTTGTTGTTTCGGGGAGACTAGAGGTTCTGGTTGAGCGTTATTCCCGCCTAGCTGCACGAGGTCATTCTCTTCAGGATGCGATTGTGGATAACCAACCGGTTCGGCTCCGCCATGCCAACCGGGGAGCTCAGCCTGTTCGAGGGTTTCCGCTTCTTCTTTTTCTCGGTTCAGCTTGACCGCGTGTTTACTCGGTCCTTCGACAAGAACCTCAACCTTACGACCAATGAACTCGGCGTTGTCTTCGCCACTGATTTCATTTTGAAGTCTTAGTAACTCGTTGTTTCGCTGCTTCTTTACTTTTTCGGGAACATCATCCTCGTAAAGATTGAAAGCTTTCGTGTTAGGGCGTGGGCTATATTTGAAGATGAAGCTGTTCTTGAAACGGAATTCTCTTACAGCATCCAGGCACTTCTCAAATGAAGCGTCAGTCTCCTGACAAAAACCGACAATGAAGTCACTGGAGATGGCACAATCCGGCAGATACTCGCGAATTCGCCCAACCATTTCACGGTAGTCTTCGACTGTGTAACCACGCTTCATGAGCTTGAGTTGTTCATCACAACCATGCTGTAACGGCACATGCAGATACCGAGCCGCCTTCGGTAAATCCCGAATCGCTTCCAGTAAATCGTTAGTCATGTCCTTGGGATAACTGGTGACAAATTTGAGTCGCTCGATGCCTGGAGTATCATGGACGAGTTCGAGTAAGTCGCTGAGCCGGTGGAGTTTTCCGTTTTCAGTATGCTTGTAGGAATTGACGGTTTGCCCCAGGAATGTAATTTCCTTCACGCCTTGGTCAGCGAGAATGCGAACCTCGGAAGCGATCTCGCTAGGAGCTCGTGACTGCTCCGGTCCGCGAGTATTCGGCACAACGCAATAGGTACAAAACTTGTCGCACCCAATCATGATCCGTGCAAAAGCCTGCCACGGAGAAGGACGCATCGTCGGATCGCGGAGCGGATCGTAACTTTCAAAACTCCCAGCAACTTGCGAGCGCGAGCCTTCTTTACGGTTCAAAGAAACTGCGAGCGTCTTCTTACGAGTCTTTCGAACTTCGTCCACGAGCGTAGGAATCTCAGCCAATTGACCGGTTCCGACAACAAGATCGACATGCGGCGCTTTATCGAAAACGACTTGCTGATCTTGCTGAGCCATACAACCGATGACGCCGATCACAAGATTCGGTCGCTGACGTTTTCCGTACTTGAAACGTCCGACCGAACTGTAAGTTTTGTGCTCGGCATGTTCGCGCACGCTGCAAGTGTTGAACAGGATCGTATCGGCGGTCTTTGGATCGTCAGAGAGTTCGTATCCCTGCTGCTTCAGAGCAGCGACGACAAGTTCACTGTCCAGAACATTCATCTGGCAGCCGACAGTTTCGATGTAAAGTTTCCCGTTGTGTTGCATGGGACAAAATTAGTTAGTAGTTGGATTGAAGTGTGTTGTCCCCCCGGTGGATCACCGGGGGCTAATTGTATTGATGTTCTTTACGGCTTAACGTCGTCGACTTCCATGCCGAGTTGTCGCATTTTCCGGTACAGGTTGGATCGGTGCAAGTCCAGAAATTCGGCGGCGTCGCTCATGTTGCCCTGCATCCGTTTTACTGCACGCTTAATGTATTCTCGTTGAAACTTATTTGTCGCCTCAGCAAGTCCAATTCCATCGGAGAGATCGTCAAAAGCGTCTCGTTGGGGACTGAGAATAAACGCCAGATCTTCAACTTCGACTCGTTCACCATTCGTGAGAAAGGCGACACGTTCCATCAAATTGCGAAGTTCACGCACATTACCGGGCCAGCCGTGCATTTGCAGTCGTTTTTCTGCATCGGATGAAACGTCTAATGTTTTACGACTGGCATCGGCACAGAAGCGTTTGAGAAAGAAATCCGCCAAGGGCATGATGTCTTTCGGTCGCTCTCGTAGTGCGGGGAGTTCAATTGTCACGACGCTGAGTCGATAGTAAAGGTCTTGCCGGAATCTTTTTTCCCGGACCATTTCAGCCAGATTCGCATTAGTTGCTGCCAAGACTCGAACATTCACCGGGATCGTTTGTGTGCCGCCAACACGGGTGATCACTTTCTGTTCGAGAACCCGCAACAACTTGGCTTGTCCGCCGACACTCATGTCTCCAATCTCATCGAGGAAGAGTGTTCCTCCTTCGGCAAGTTCGAATTTTCCTATATGCGTCGCTTGGGCATCTGTAAACGCTCCCTTTTCGTGACCGAAGAGTTCGCTCTCGAGGAGTGTTTCCGTCAAGGCAGCACAGTTGACTGCCACAAATGGTCTCGCTGCCCGTGGTCCCTGATGATGCAGTGCCTGAGCTGCGACTTCTTTTCCGGTTCCGCTTTCGCCAAGCACTAATACCGGAAGGTCTGTGGCAGCGAGTCTTTCAATCGTTCCTCGTAATGCTTGTATCGATTCGCTCTCACCAATGATCGAGACACCGTTGGCGACCCGTTCTGTCAGATTTTGATTGCTGCGAACCAGGTTTTCGAGTTCACGGGTGTTCTTGATGGCAATGGACGTCTGGACGCCAAAGTCTTTCAAAGATTCGAGATCATCGTCATTGAAATCGCCGTCAAGTTTATTGATTAACTCGAAAGCACCAATGCACTCACCATCAGCATCAAAGAGAGGAACACAAAGCAGGTTCCGCGTCGTGTATCCACTCTTCTTATCAACGCTTTGATCAAATCGCGAATCGGCATAGGCGTCATCAACAATGAGCGGTTTTTCGTTTCGGATCGTATCGCCGATGATCCCTTTATTGTCAGGCAGGAATAGCTTGCCCCCTTCGACTCCCAATGCCGGACAGGCTATCAGTTGGCTGTTTTCTTTGTCCCAGATGAAGATGCTCGCACGGTCTGATCCGAGGATTCGAGAAACTTCCTCAGCGATCTTTTCGAGCAATGCCTGTGTATCTGTTTCGCCCGCAAACGAATGGGCGATGCCGATCATCGTGCGGATTCGCTCGACATGCTGCTCGGCTCGATTGAGTCGTCCAATTTCATTTAACCGCTGACCGAGAACACGTGCCACTCCCAACCCTTCGGCGAGTTGAGAGGCATCGAGTCTTGGACCAGATAAGACTAAAATATGCTGATCCTTTGAAGCAGTCGGTAACAGCATGACTGGTTGATCGTCGACCGATTTCGTCCAGACGCCCGCATCTCGGTCAATAACGTCTGCCAGGATTGCACCTGGTAATGATGAAAGGTCTTCGCCTCGTGAGACGATCGTCTTCCAAGCTGGATCACGTGCCACTAAAGAGCAGCGAGGAACACCGAACTCACCCGCCAGTTCAGTCATCATTTCAGGTAAATTATCGTTCTGAACGAGACGTTCACAGAACCTGATTAGCGAAGAATACTCCGCGGATCGCTGAAGCCATGGAACTTCTACCCATGACATCCATTGTGAATCCTCGTTTGACATCTCTCCCTAACTCCTCTGGGCGTCACATTAAACTGACTGCGCAATTTTTCAATTGAGTATTATTTCGCGACAGCCAGGCGCAATCAAGCCGACGACACCAGGAAAGTAGCATTTCACGAAACTTGTTAGAATTTCATGAACATCAAGACGAGTGCCGCCAATTTGAGCTTATTGAAGAATCAAATCTTTCTAAATTCCAACGATTGAAAATCTCACACCCTTTAAGTGTCCCGGCAAAACATTTGATGTCATTCGTGTCTACAAAAAAACAGATCATTTCGTAAATCACGAAATGATCTGTTTTTTATTTGTATCTCAACCAGCAATTACTTCTTGCTAATTGCGTCTTTTGCTTTAGCGACAAGTTCGTCGAAGACTTCTGGGTTGTGAATTGCAATCTCGCTGAGCATTTTGCGATTCACTTCGATTTCAGCAAGTCGTAAACCGTACATAAGTTCCGAATAACGTAACCCACGAGCACGAGCCGCTGCGGTAATACGTGTGATCCAGAGAGAACGGAAATCACGTTTGCGAACGCGACGGTCACGATACGCATAGGCACGTGAACGCAGCACAGTTTCCTGAACTGTTCGCCACAACTTGCTGCGACCACCAAAGTTACCTTTGGCTTCTTTGAAGATACGTTTCTTCTTCTTACGTCTCGCCTTACCGTATTTAACTCTCATCGCATTTCACCTGATCAAGCAGTCTGCTAGGCATGAACTGCTGGACACTTGTTCCTGAAAACGTCAGTTGTATTCAATTATGAAAGGTATTGAAGCGGGGGACCGTGTCGAAACTACAGACTCGGACGGACAGCTTCGACAATCATTCGGGCATTCGCACCATCGACAATCCCGCCATTTCGCAGGTGTCGTTTGCGTTTTCCCGATTTCTTTCCGAGGATGTGTCCGCGATTCGCACTACGGTGCTTCGCTTTCTTGCCAGAACCGGTCACTTTGAACCGTTTGGCAATACCTTTATGTGTTTTTGCTTTGGGCATGATCTCACCATGAAATTTCCGCGAAAAATTGCGAAGCGACGAGTGTAGAGGAAACTCCCCCTGTTTCGCCAGTGCTGCAAGCTCAAATTTCTGCTCTAAATAGTAAGTGTTGGCAAATTTTCCATCTCTGGTCGAAAAATGAGTCAAAGAGAGCACTTACATCAATGTTGAGCGATGCTTGCTTCTCAACTTTGGCATGAGCGATTCAAGGAGACTTCAATTGCTTGAGGCTGCTTTCGGCTCTAGTTACAATCTATTTTCAAAGACGCAAACGAAATAAAGAACAACAAGCGTATCTTCCAGTCTATATAGTAAGGAAAAACTGTGGCAGTTAAAGTTGGTATTAACGGTTTTGGTCGTATCGGACGAATCTCACTCAGAGCAATGGCTGCTCGCCCCGACGAATTCGACATCGTCGCAATTAACGACTTGAGCGATCCAAAAATGTTGGGAATGCTCCTGAAATACGATAGTGCGCAAGGACGCTTCCCTGGAACTGTCTCTGTCGAAGGCGACACGATCATCGTCAACGGCAAGAAAATCAAAGTTCTCGCTGAACGAAATCCGGCTGATCTTCCTTGGGGAGACATGGGGGTTCAGGTAGCTTTGGAATCAACAGGATTTTTCACAAGCCGAGCAAAAGACGGAAAACCTGGTTACGACAGCCATATCGCAGCCGGAGCTAAGAAAGTTGTTATTTCAGCACCAGCTAAAGATGCACCCGATTTGACATGCGTCATGGGTGTTAATGACGATCAACTGAAGCCGGAACACACAACTGTGTCTAACGCCAGTTGTACAACTAACTGCCTCGCTCCGATGGCGATGGTTCTCAATCAAAAGTTTGGCTTGGAAAAAGGTCTGATGACCACTTGTCACGCCTACACAAATGATCAACGCCTCTCGGATCAAATTCACAGCGACATTCGCCGTGCTCGTGCGGCAGCTGTCAACATTATCCCAACATCAACAGGGGCAGCCAAAGCCGTTGGTCAGGTTCTGCCTGAGTTGAACGGAAAACTGACTGGCATCTCACTTCGCGTGCCAGTTCCGACCGGTTCCGTCACCGATCTTGTTGCAGTTCTTGGCAAAGATGTCACGATTGAAGACGTCAATGCAGCGATGAAAGAAGCTTCTGAAGGAGCATTGAAGGGAATTCTGGAGTACACAGAAGACCCAATCGTTTCTTCGGACATTATCGGCAATCCACACAGCAGTATCTTTGATGCTAGCTGGACTCAAGTCATCGGCGGGAATCTTGTCAAGGTTTTGAGCTGGTACGATAACGAATTCGGCTACTCCAACCGAACAGCCGACTTAATCGCAAAACTTGCGAATATGTAAGGACTTACGTCCTGATGTAAGACCTATTCAGCCGTGACGTTCTAAGAATGTCACGGCTGAAAGTCTTGTGTGAGCAAGGCTATTGCAGAATGCCTCAAGAGAGACCGGTGAAGCGGTATTTTAGAAATGCTCTTTACGAAACGCCTTTACTAACTCACAATTCACACATCAACAGGTGTTCATCTGAAATTACACTCTATGTCTAAACAATTACTCCCCTCAAAGCCGATCATTGCTCCATCGATGTTGAAGTGTGATTTTGGCGATCTTGAGCAAGAGATTCAAAATTTGGAGTCAGCGGGTGCAAAGACTTTGCATCTCGATGTGATGGATGGTCACTTTGTCCCAAACCTGTCATACGGGGCATTGGTGATTGAAAAATTACGTGAGCGAACGGAATTGATTTTTGACGCTCACTTGATGATTTCAAATCCGGAGAAGTACGTCGACAGTTACATCAAGGCAGGTTGTGAGTGGATTACCGTACATATTGAAGCCGTTCCAGAACCTGAAGAACTCCTTCAGAAAATTCGTAACGCAGGATGTTTGGCGGGCATTGCAATCAACCCTGGAACTCAAGTTTCAGAAATTGAGTTGCTGAAAGGCAAAGTTGATCTCGTCTTGGTGATGAGTGTCGAACCGGGCTTTGGTGGTCAGAAATTTCAACCAATAGCAATTTCAAAAGTCGAAGAGGTTCGTCAACATTTCGGTGATGACGTTCTCATTTCGATCGACGGAGGGATTGGTCCCCAGACCATTCCAGAGGTCGCCAAGGCAGGCGTAGATGTTTTTGTAGCAGGCAGTACGATTTTTGAAACGGCTTGCTACGAGACAGCGATTCGCGAGATGTCCGAAATTGCTCGGACTCACTCGCTTTCCTATAACTAAAGGTTGCTCATGGCCATATTGATTATTCGGCCCGGCGAAACCGATTTTGATGTTCAGAACCGTCTTCAAGGTTCAATCAATCTTCCACTGACCGAACAGGGAGACCTGGAGGTCGATCAGCTTGTGAACGATGTTCGTACTTCACATATAGATCGTATTTACTCCAGTCCGTCTGAACCGGCACTCTCAACTGCAAAGCGAATTGCTGAACAGCTTGATTTGCCTTTGAAAGTCCTTAGTTCACTTGAAAATGTTGACTTAGGGCTTTGGCAAGGATTGTGCGTCAAAGAAATTCGCTCTAAGCAACCTCGTGTTTTCAAACAGTGGGAAGAATCCCCAGGTTCCGTCTGTCCTCCACAAGGTGAAGATGGAGCTGAAGCCTGTCAGCGCGTTGCTCAAGCACTCAAGAAACCACTTAAAAAGGGTGGTTCTTTCGCAATCGTCGCATCGGAACCGTTGGCGTCTCTCATTCAATGCCATCTTCAGGGACAACAGCCTGATCTCTCTGAATCATTCGCTAAAGAAAACCGCTCAACTCTATGCCGGCAGGTTGACCCAACGTTATCTACTCCTAAGTGACAACTCTGGAATCCATTACTGATGCTGGACGAATTTGCTGATCGGTCGCCTCCTCTATTCATTGCGTCTGAAAGCAACACGTCAATAGACTCGACAAGACTCGCTGAAGTCCTCAAGATACTTGTCAGAGTCAACGAATTTTTAAGATCGATTCGATCAATATCAAACCAGACATAGACAGGTTCCGATCAGGTGAGTGACAAAGCGTCCCCAGCAACTGAAGACCCTACTCAGCCACGCAAGAAACGCGGAGTCCCCGAAGGGTTGTGGCTCCGTTGCCCTTCGTGTTCAGGCACAATTTTCCGCAAGCAGGTCGACAAGAATCTGCGAATGTGTCCTGATTGTCAGCATCATTTCTACGTGCCTGCTCGGGTTCGTATCGAACAGCTCTTTGATGAAGATGCGTTCGAAGAATGGTACACCGACATCACTCCCGTCGATCCACTCAACTTTGCTGACAAAAAAGCCTACAAAGATCGACTTGTTGCGGAGCAAAAGAAAACTGGACTGACTGAAGCCTGCATCGCTGGCAAAGGCTACATGCGTGGTCGACCACTGATCTTTGGATTAACCGATTCAGCGTTCATCATGGGAAGCATGGGATCGGTTGTCGGAGAAAAGCTGACACGTGCAACGGAAGAAGCAACACGTCAAAAATTACCGTTGGTAATTGTCAGCGGTTCTGGTGGTGGTGCTCGTATGCACGAAGGGATTCTCTCTCTTATGCAAATGGGAAAAGTCTCCGCTGCCTTGGGACGCTACCACGAAGCGGGTGGACTATTTATTTCCATTCTGACCGATCCAACCATGGGAGGCGTGGCAGCCAGTTTTGCTTCGTTGGGTGATATCGTTATCGCGGAACCGAAAGCACTCATCGGCTTTGCTGGTCCACGTGTTGTGAAAGCGACCGTTCATGAAGAACTCCCCGAGGGATTTCAGACTAGTGAATTTCTGTTGAAGCATGGATTTGTCGATCGAATCGTCGCTCGCCCCGATCTGCGAAGCGAGATCGCCAGAATCATTGATTACTGCACATAGGGCGGACGGGTCGTAGAGCCGCAAACAATTGAGAGAATTATCGAGCCGCCTAGTCAAGGGGCTAGGGACGAGGGGCAAGTGTGGTCAGATCAAGGATTTCACTAGACACCTGACCCTGGACGAGAGACTCAATTTACTTGAAAAAGTCACGAAAGAACATCAGTGCAGCTTGCACGCATGTTGATCTGTAAGATTCCAACGACAGTGAGGGACTAACAGTATGAGTTTTCTGAAGAACCTTTTTAATAAAGGTCCGAAGATCGAGAAGGTTGAAGTCGCCAAGCGATATCAACTGCACGCGCGTGTTGGACAAGGAAGCATGTCCAAGGTTTGGAAAGCGACCGACCCAATCAATAACGATCTTGTCGCAATTAAAGTATTGGACAAGGCAAAGCTTTTTCGACTCAACCAGCGCTTTGTCGGTATGAATAAACCTACCGAGGGAGAAATTGCTGTTGTCTTGAATCATCCGAATGTTGTGAAAACACACACTCACGGGATCACAACAGAGGATGAAGAGTTCCTGGTCATGGAATTCGTTGAAGGTCTCAGCATGAGTTATCTCGTTGAGACGCAGAATGAGCAGATGCAAGAAAACTGTATCTGGTACTGCATCCAAGTCGGCGAAGGTCTGAACTACCTACACTTGAATGACTGGATTCATCGCGACTTATGTCCGCGAAACATCGTGGTCAGCGAAGACGAAATCGTTAAGATCATCGACTTCGGTTTAATGTTGCCGCAAACTCCGGAGTTCCGCAAACCGGGCAATCGCACAGGCACCGCCAACTACATGGCTCCTGAACTGATCATGCGGCAACCGACCGATCAGCGAATCGATGTCTTCTCTTATGCTGTGACATGCTTTGAAATGTTCTCCGGGCAACTCCCTTGGCCCTCTGCCGACACGATGGAAAGCGTACTGCATCACATCAATCAACCCCCCGAAGACATCCGCAAATTCGCTCCCGATCTCGATGAACAAATTGCACAAGCGATCATGACAGGACTCGAGAAAAACCCAGACGACCGCTGGCGAACCACCCGCCGCATGGTCAACGAATTCCGAGAAGCAGCGGAACGGTTGTATCCGGAGTAGAACTTGTTCAACAATAAAGTAATTCATCACAGTACAATTGTAGAGCGCGTGAATTGGTCAGCGTAACGCACCCTTCTTCTGCTTTTCGAGGGGAACTTCAGAGATAACTCAATGGGGTACTTGTCATGCAGTTACAACTTCGTCTATGGAACCGCAAATTAGTGTGGGGCGTACTACTCTTTGGAGTTGGATGTGCATGTTTTGCTTATTATTTGTTAGTCTCGCTACCCAAGCACCAACTCCTCCAGCGAAAGATAGAATTGAAGGTTGCGGGTGTACAATTTCACTATTTCTATGACGCGCATTCTCGACCGCCTGCTAGCCTCGATGAGTTCACAGAGTATGGTCTAAAAATGCGAGATCTATCTCGCGACATGATTGAATTTTCCGAAAAGGTCGAAAGTGGTCAGATCATTTTCAATGCGCGGAAGTGGAAACGCTTCAAGGAACGGCAGAAGCTTCTCGTGATTTGGACCGATGAATCCGGCGATGATTATCGGCGGCTCGAACAGACGATCCAGAAGTGCCTGCACTCAAATGTTCGCGTTGATATTATTGGTCCCTCTGCTGTCTTGGGAGCACAAACTGGTTATACCGCTTACTTGCATCCAGACGATGGTCGAGTTTATCAGTTGCCGGTCCATCGCGGACCCGATTCTGCCTTTCCGCAAAAATTAAATCTCGGCTATTGGTATCGTGGGGTTCCACTAAGTTACAGCGAGTCATTTCAAGGTCCATACCCCGGAACATCTCCTTTGTGGCATGGAGGGTCGAATCTGAGTTCCCTTCTCTCCGGATTTAGTCCCTACGCACTCACCAGACTCACTCGGCAAACCGGTGGGAAATATACAATCTATGATCGACCTGGAGACCGTCCACCGTTTCAATTGGACGCCATTCAAGAATACATGCCGGATTTCCGTTCAATCGCTGAAATTAAAAATGAATACCGTCAACGACCTCTGCGTCAGATTGTCCTCGCGGCTTCCGCAGTCACGTGGAATTCTAATCAAACAGGTCGTCAAGAACCGAGCCTGAATTTAGGTCAAATGGGTTACTCAGTCCGTTATGAGCCTAGCTTACAATATCAGATGGTGACCTTGCCAAATCGCGTAAGACAAGAGGGCAACAAGACGGTCAATGCCCTGAAAGACGTTGAACAGGCTCTTTCCATATATGTCAAAGCAGCGAGTCTACCTGAGTTCGAAGCCGACCCTGAAGTCAGTGCTAGGCGTCAAGCTGAGGAAATGCGAACAAAGAAAGAGAGCAAGTTTGACATCGAAGATTCGCAGCGAATCTTAGACGAAGCAGAAGAGCCCCAAATCTCCTTATTAGAGCAGCTTTACAAGGCAGAACCATCCCCCCGTTGGCGTGCCTGGTGCGATCTCAACTTCGGCAGGTTGCTGGCGATTAGCGTCAGGCAACGTGAATACCTGACCGTTGTGCAGCCACTGCTCAACAATCGCAAGAACGGTTTGAACAGCAATACAAATCATGTCTCACTACGCCCTACAAGAATTCTTCGTGGCGGAGCGGTTTCCCAAAAAAGATTGCAGATTGCGGAGAAATTACTCCGGCGATGTATCGACGAAAACCCCGGGACACCCTGGTCAATCATGGCTGAAAGGGAACTTCGAGATCCTTGCGGTATAGAACTGATTCAGCATGTCATCGAGCCACCAAAACCAACAGCACTGACAACAATGCCCTCAAGACCCCAAACCAGCCGTCCAAACCTACCTAGTTTGTAGGTTGAAAACTTTCTTAAACATCAAGAGTCACAATCCCTTCTTGTTTCATCAGACGCGGTAAAAAAACGTCAAAGGTCCATTCGAGAAGTCGCAGCTACGTGAATTGTTCAAATCGGGCAAACTCGATCCAGCGGATCAAGTCCGAGAAGGAGAGTCCGGGGATTGGAGCTCACTATAAGATTTCCTGGCGAAACCGAAGCCCAAGTCAAAAAAGAGACAAAGCCAAGCAACACGCTTCAGCCTCAATCGGAGTGATCGCAGTGGGTGGCACGACTCAGAACTTAACGAAGTGAAGGGATGGGCGTGGCGAGCGCGGAGTTGAGGTTAAGGCAACGATAACCGTCGCTCCCACATTTGCCACCCAACCATTCTAATGCTTTAGTACTCATCTACAGGGTTGTATTCTGCATCTCCGAATCCAAGGATTGGATAAAAGATGAATCCTAGGAATGCCAGTCCAAGTCCAAAGCCAGTTCCTTTGCCGAAATTTTTAGCGACATCAATTGCGATGATGATCGCAATAATTAAATTCACGAGGGGAATGAAGAAAAGAAGAATCCACCAGAGTGGCTTTTGGGCAATGTTAAGCAACAGAATACCATTGTAAAAAGGAACGAGGGCACCCCATCCAGGCTGCCCTGCTTTCTCAAAAGTTTTCCATAACCCTGCAATCACGAAAACCATAAAGGCAAGTGCAGCTAGCATTACGATTGCACCACTAGCTCCACCACCATCTTGTTGCGCCAAAACGAAGAATTGATTGTAAATGACCATGATTCGTTCCCATATCTCAAAAATTGAATCAATTAGGACTCGGTCCCAATTTTTATTAGAGATGGACCTACAACAGCCCGTCCAGAGGTAAAATAATATTGTCTTGACTTGAAGGTCTTGTCAACCAACTCCGATGTATTGCAGTCAAAGTCTGAGACCACACTCCTTCAATTGAGATTAAGCGACGGG